>JAIYDT010000464.1 GCA_027487355.1 Verrucomicrobiaceae bacterium | reverse complement strand
TGTTATCTGATTTGTTGACGATTGAATTCGGCCTTGAGATCCTTGGCCACTTTTCGGGACCGTGCAAACCAGACGGCACAAACCACAACCCCAATCACTCCGATTGCAATTGCAATAGGAAGGGCCTGCGGATTCTCTTTTACAATTGTCTGCATCAGTGACTTCAGTCCTCTATGTCTGCCGGATATCCTCACCCCTCTCGAGGCATCTGACTTCGCGGCCCACAACAAGAATGGGAGAGCTACCGAGATGAGTATTCCAATTATTGGTGTTTTGAGCTTCTGGTGGGCAGCAGAGACCTGCTCTTCCGTGACGGAGAAATCCCGGCTTCCTGCCGATCTCGAAACTGAAGCGGGTGCCCCAGTCCTTGAGCTTGCGCTGGAAGCCACCAAGAGTGTCGATGCAGGAACCCAATCAGAGCCGCCTTCAGGGCAAATCAGTTCGCTCTGCGCAACCTGGCCAGACGTCACGAACTGCTTCATTTGGTCGGCGGAGTATGGGCCGTGGTTCTGGCCGTCTCTGTATAGATAGTAGTTGATCATCGACGTGTCTGATTTTCGGAATCATAAAGCACATCCGCCGCTAGTAGCTGGGGCGGAAGCCTAAAACGGAGTTGAAGTCGTGGATATGGAAATTCATCGGAATCGAACGGCTGATAACGGTTGGGTGTCGCGAATTCTCCTTCTTGTCAATTCTTACGTGGCATCTTCGATCTCCCACGCCAAACCACGCTCCTTTAATTCCTCAACGCGCTTGTCGAATCCCTTGTCGCTCCTCCAGACCCAAATCCGTTGGGCGATCAATAGCGCGCCGAAGAGTATCGGGATTATCCAGTTCGCAACCAGCATGCATGCGATTGCTCCAAGAAGACCTCCAAGCAAAAGTCCTCCAATGGCACTGGATTGTGAGAACCCTTTGGGAACAGCTTCGATCAAATCCCTATGGGCTTCCGGGATTAACTCTTGTATGTCTTTTTCCATAGCGGTTTCAGTTAGAGCTTTAACAGCGAACACATAGGCCGTCCACAGCGGGGAGGGAAGCCCGAAATCAAAGAGGGACATTGCCAACTTTTGAATGTGCGGAAGATCAATCCGAACTGAAGCTGGGATGCGGCTCGTCTATGCATCCAAGAATTGGCCAAATGTATAAGCGATCGGAGTTCGTTTCTTGAATGGCCAGCCGCATGTATTTCTCTGCGATTTCAATTGCACCATCCGAAAAGTCAAAATAGGCCACTCCGCCGGTATTCCCTCCCGTCATAACTCTGACGCGATCACACCGGAAGGTGATCTCAAAGGCAGGGTCAGATCGATCCGGATCGACAGGATCCGACCGCAATTGAACCCACTCACGTGATGCCTCGATCTGAAGCAAATAGTGAAGACATCCCCTAGAAAATCGGGCTTCAATCAAGTTCCAATCAAGGACCCAATCAACGGGTGAAAAGGTGCAATTGAAAAAGTTCTCCAGGTCTGTTTGTTGCCAACGAATCATTTCCTTCTACCGCGAACGTGTTTAGCCGTCGAATCCTGCTGCTTGATATCACTCCAGTTTCAGAAGGCATCAGGATGGCTGGAATCCTTGATTTGACAACGATCTTCTTGGAGGGAGTTGATGATATCGGGGCCTTCGGGCGGCGGTCCTCCACGACATCCTGCCGGGGCTGATATCAGGAAGAATTGCGGATTGCGGACCGATGGGTGCGGCATGCCTCGCTGGATCGCTGCGGGCGGGCCGCCCGAGCGCCTCTTGGGGTCCTCCATCCACCCTCCGACCTTACGACAGGGCGAGCGGGCCGCCGTTGCAGAAGTCCTGCTGGCCGAAGACGGGGATGTGGTGGCCGAAGGCGTGGGCGATGGAGAGCCAGAGGCGGTTGTGGGGGACGTTGTCGAACTGCATGGCCTGGCCGGTCTTGAAGCCGAGTCCGCCGCCGAGGAGGACGAAGGGAATGTCGTCGAGGGTGTGGCTGTTGCCTTTGCCGAGCTCGTTGGTCCAGACGATGGTGGTGTGGTCGAGCATGCTGCCGCTGCCGCCGGGCTCGGGGATGCTGTCGAGCTTCTTCGCGAGATAGGCGAGCTGTTCGCAGAGCCAGAGGTTGATCTTCACCAGCTTCTCCTGGGCGTCGGCGTTGTTGTCGGGCTCGTGGGAGAGGTGGTGGTGGTCCTCGTGGATGTCGAGCCAGCGCATGCGGGCCTGGCCGACGCTGTTGGTGTATTGCAGGGTGGCGACGCGGGCCATGCCGTTGGCCATCGCGTTGACGAGCAGGTCGGCCTGCATGGTGCTGATCTTCGGGATGCCGTCGTTGTCGAGGGCGACGCCGGGCTCGAGGGCAGGCGGCGGGAAGAGCAGGTTGACGGTGCCGGGACTCTGGAGGTCCTTCTCCATCTCGCGGACGAAGGTGGCGTGTTGATCCAACAAGTCCTTTTCGGCGGGATCGACATGCGAGGCGATGGTGCGGAGGTCGTCGCGCACTTCATCGAGCACGCTGCCGACGTTCTCGCGGTCCTTCATGCTGCCGTAGAGCTTTTCAAAAAGCGCGTAGGGGTCGCTGTTCGGGGCGAGCGGCTGGTTGGGTCCGGCATAATTCTCGCGGGTCCACGGGTCGGATTTGTTCGGGACGGCGACACCGAGTTCGAGCGAGCCGAAGCGGGTGGCGGTTTCCGGGCGGGCCTGGAGGAAATTCCTGATCTCCTGGTCGATCGAGATGTTGCGGGCCCAGCCTGCGGGCATGCCGCCGCCGCCCTGGATGTTGCCGGGCAGGAGCTGGTTGGCGGTGAGCAGGCAGCTCATGCCGCGCATGTGGTTGTCGCCGTCGCCGCCGACCTTGTTGCAGACGCCCTTGAGGGTCATCAGGCGGTTCTTGAAGGGTTCGAGCGGGGCGAGGATGCGCTTGAGCTTGAAATCGGGACCGGTCTGGTCGGGCCAGAATTCGGGCTGGACGGTGCCGTTCGGGGTGAAGAGGAAGATGATCCGCCGGGTCTTCGCGCCGGGTGCGTCCTGGGCGAGCGACGGAAGGGCGGGCAGGAAAGGCAGCGCGGCGGCGGAAAGGCCGAGCTGGCGGAGGAACGAGCGGCGTGTGGAGAGATTCATGGCGAGTTTATCTATTGAGTGGAGTCCACTCTTCGGAAGATAT
>JAIYDT010000527.1 GCA_027487355.1 Verrucomicrobiaceae bacterium | reverse complement strand
TTGCCAACCGCCTGATCGGTGGAGCAATGCCTCGCCAAGTCCGCAGCGGGCTCGGCTCCTAACAGCCGCTTCCTTGATCCCCCATGGGCCAGTGGCGGCTCCATCGAGATCACCGGATAAACCAGGATCGAAAAATCCGGACGGCAGCTTTGCTGGTCGATGGCATCCGCGCCCTCCTCCTTGAACTTGTCGTCGAAACGGGTGGTGCACAGGCTGGCCAGATGACCGCCGGCCGATGAGCCCATCACGCCGACCTTTTTCGGATCGATGCCCCACTTTTCCGCGTTGGCCCGCACCGTCCGGATCGCCCGGCGGGCGTCGAGGAAGGGCACCGGATAGCCATACTTGAAGGCATCGTTTCCGCTGACCCGATACTTCACGATGATCCCGGCGATGCCCCGCTCGGCGAGCCACTTGGCATAGGCGCGACCTTCGTGGTCGACCGCCAAAATCGTGTAGCCGCCTCCAGGGAAGATCACCACCGCCGCTCCCGTCGCCTTGGATTTTTCGGGGAGCACGACCGAGAACTGCGGCACCTCGATGTCGGTCATCCTGCCGCCATCCTGGACCTTCTCACTTCCGGCCGCTGGCCTCGGGGCTCCGGGAGCCGCTCCGGGCCAAAGGTTCACCCACTCTTCTGCCATGCAGGTCGCACTCATCATGAAAGCAAGAATCCAAGGACGCATCATGGACCCTATGAACAGGAATCCGGCCCCGACAGCAATCGGATTCGCCAGACAAAGCCCGTCCGATGGAGCGCTGTCTGCCGATGATCCGTTTGTCTCTCATTTCGTTGCTGCTCCTGCCCATTTCCAACGCCACTCCGCAGGAGGAGATCACCACCAAGAGCCCGGTCGCCCGCAAGATCCTCGATGGCTGGCAGAAGGAGAAGCCCGTCCGGGCCGAGCGCAAGGTCCACATCGTGTACTGGACACCCTCCGACCGCGAACCTGCCCCACGATTCCGCGAGCGACTCTCGCCGATTCTGGAAAACATCCGCAGCTTTTATGGAAAGGAGCTCGAGCACCTCGGTTTTGGAAATCGCACCTTCTCGCTCGATCATGAGAAGGACGGCTTGCTGAAAATCCACGTCGTCCGGGGCCTCCAGCCCTACTCGCACTACGAGGTGAAAAGCGGTGGGGAAATCCGCAAGGAATGCCTCGAGCCCCTGAAGGCCGCGGGTGTGGATGCCGAGAACGAAACCATCGTGCTGTTCTGCAACATGTCGAACTGGGATCCACAGACCCGCACCATTTCCCAGAACAGTCCCTACTATGCCTCTGGTACCAACCGCCGCGGCACGGCATGGCAGGTGGACTCGCCGATCCTCGACCTCTCCCAGCTCGGTAACAAGGGCGACAACGTGAAGGACGGACAGTATCGAGATATCTCGCTGGGCCGCTACAACTCGATCTTCATCGGTGGGATCGCGCATGAACTCGGACACGCCCTCGGGCTGCCGCACAACAAGGAATGCGCCGCCGAGAAGGCCGCCTTCGGCACTGCCTTGATGGGCTCCGGAAACCGCACCTACGGCGAAAATCTGCGCGGCGAGAGCAAGGGCAGCTACATCAACCTCGCCCACGGACTCCAGCTCGCCTCACACCCGCTTTTCACCGGCTCGATCAAGGGCTGGGATGCCAAGCCCAGCGCTGTTCCCTCGGATCTCGCGGTCAAGGCGGAAGGGAAGTCGATCGTCTTCAGCGGCAAGGTCACGGCCGATGTCCCGGTTTACGGCATCATCGCCTACGCCGACCCCGACGGCGGGGGTGACTACGACGCCACTACGGCCTCGGCGGTGCCCGACAAGGAAGGCCGCTTCACCCTGACCTGCACGGACCTCGTCGCAGGCAAGGCCGGTGAACTCCGGATCTTCTTCCTTCAGGCGAACGGCATCCCCTCGGGATTCCTTTCCTACACGCCCTTCAAGTATCCCTATCAGGTCGGGCCCGATGGTATCCCCGATGTGTCAGGGATTACTCAGAAATTCTCGGCGGCCCAGAAATGACGACCGATCGCGGGCGGTGATTCCCCCTTCCCGTTACCCACATTCTGAGTCTTCAGGGCCAAGGGCCAGAATCCATACCAGTCCAGGCCAGCGGCCTGGGTTCCGTCTCCATGATGAATCGAGGGCTGAAGGCCTGATCCATTTGGATGAGTGGATCGGACGTCAGACGCGCACAGAATCGAACGGGCCTTCAGCCCCCGGGGATCTCCGATACCAGTTCATGGGGCGATGCCCCATGCTGGTATCGTGACAGGCCTGTGGCCCTCGAATCCCAAGATGGGGATCGCGGGCGGTGATCGCCACCGCCCGCTGGTGAGGTCTGTTAGAACGGATGCTGCTTGAGCAGATCTTCCACGCTGTAGAAGTCCTTCTTGTCCTTGATCGCCGCACGGATCTTGGCCACGGACTCGGGCTTCACCGGAGCGGCGGAGTTGCCGAAGCTGTTGCGCACATAGGTCAGCACGCCGGCGAGTTCCTTGTCGTTGAGAAGGTGCTCGAAGGGAGTCATCGGCGGGACGCCGTTCTTCGGGTCGAAGACCTTGCCCTTCACCGTGATCGGACCCCAGATGCCCTTCAGCGCCAGCTTGATCAGACGACTCTCATCGCCCGTGACCCACTCGCTGCCGGCCAGCGGCGGATAGACGCCGTCACCCTGACCTGCGGGCTGATGGCAGGTGGCGCAGTGCACGTCACGGCTGTAAACTTCCTTGCCGAGGCGGTAGAGTTCCAGATCACCGGGTGAAAGTTTCGGCTCGGCCGGCTCGGCGGGCTTCGCGGCCACCAGCTTGAGCTTTCCGGCGAGGAATTCGGAGGTCTTCGGCTTCGACGCGAGGTTGAAGCCCGGAGACTTGGCGACTTCTGTTAGATCGTCCTTCAAGGTCACCAGCGCCGCATCATACGCATCCGTCATCCACAGATCCGTGGGATGCTCCAGAGCCTCGCTGGCGATCCTGGCACCATCGGCATTGTCGAGCCAGGAGGCCGCGACCATCGCCGTGAGGCGCACGCGGGGATGTTCATCCACCGCCGCCTTCATTAGCAGCGCGGCGTGATCGGGGATCTTTCTCCAGGCGAAACGGATCACATCCGCCGCCGCCGCACGAGCCTGCGGGGCCTTGGCGCTCAGGCAGGTCTTGAGCAGGTCCTGATCGATTTCACCCATGCCCCAGGTGACCCACAGCGCTTCGCAAAGATAGCGGTCGTGATTCGCGTTCTTCGGATCGAGCGACTTCACCCAGCTCTTCACCGCCGGAAGCACCTCGGACGACTTGCGGGCACGAAGCTCGCGGCGGGCACGATAGCGGGTGCGGTATTCCGGTTCCTCCAGCGCCTTGAGCAGAGCTGGGATCGGAGCGCCGGCGATCTGCACCGGCTTCACCAGCGGACGGGCCGGGTAGGTGACCCGATAGACGCGTCCATGATCGTGATCGCGGTTCGGATCACGCGCCGAATGCTGCATGTGGCCGATCAGCGGATTGTGCCAGTCCACCAGATAAAGCGAACCATCGGGCGCGAATTCCATGTCCACCGGGCGGAAATTCGGATCGCTGGAGGTGATCAGGTCGCCACGCAGTTTCCCGGCGTATCCCGAGCCATCCTCGCGGATGTCATGGATGCTGGTGCCGAGGAAGCCGATGTTGTTGTTCACCATGAAGCCACCCTGAAGCTCGTCCGGGAAATGGCGGGAGGAAATGAACTCCGCGCCCGAAGTCGGCCGGGCCCGCTTGGGTGCGAACTGCTCGGTTTTCTCGACCTGCTTGCCGAAGGGAACCTTGACCGAAAGTGGCAGCTCCCACCAGTTCTGCCCGCTGGAGGCGTCCGCGAGGAAACACTGGCCCCACTCGTTGAAGCAGATGCCCCAGGGATTCGCATAGCCGACCTGGCTGTAACGCTCCAGACGCTGGCTCTTCGGCTCGAAGCGCCACACGCCGGAATCCGTGTCGCGACGCGGCCCGTAGGCGGTCTCGACCTGCGAATGAAGGAAGGTTCCCTCCGCCATGTAAACCGCTCCGGATGGATCTGCGCAGAAGGCGCTGATGGCGTGGTGGGTATCGTGGGAGTCGAAGCCGTGCAGGATCAACTCACGGCTGTCGGCCTTGTCATCGCCATCGGTGTCACGCAGCAGGATGAGGTTTGGCTCCTGGGCGACATAGACGCCTTCGGGGGCGAACTCGAAGCCGATTGGCAGATGCAGCTTGTCGGCGAAGACCTTGCACTTGTCGGCCTTTCCGTCGTTGTTGGTGTCTTCGAGGATGATCAGCTTATCATTCGGAAGGGCGTCACCGGGGCGATAGTGCGGGTAGGCCGGCATCACCGCCACCCAGAGGCGGCCCTTGTTGTCGAAGCTCATCTGCACCGGGTTGGCCAGTTCGGGAAAGCGCTCCTCGGAGGCGAAAAGCTCGATCTTGAAGCCGTCCATCATTTTGATCTGGTTGATCGCATCGACCCCGGTCTTGAAGGCGATCGGGTTCTTGAAATTCGACTGCACCGGATCGAGTTTGCGGGTCGCGCCGTCCGCGGTTTCCAGATCGAAGGACTTGCCGACCGCCGTCGCCCAGATGGCCTGGTCGCGGTTGAAGGTCATCTGCCTGAGCTTTTCGATTTCCTGCGGGTAGTTGACTACGCCGAAGGGTGC
>JAIYDT010000157.1 GCA_027487355.1 Verrucomicrobiaceae bacterium | reverse complement strand
TCGCACACGAACATCGTCGCGCGTTTCTCAGCGACTCCACTGTTCTTCGCCAGCACCTCCGCGCCGCTTTCCCCAGCGCAGTCGGTCGCGGTGAAACCACTCACCCTCACGTCACCGGACGCTCTCGATAAACTCTACGACGCCACGAACGTCGCCGCCCTCTCCGGCACGCTGACCGGTGTTGAAAGTGGCGACAGCGTTTCATTGAACCCAACAGGAGTTTTCGCAACTTCCAGCCCGGGCACGAACATCGCCGTCACCTCCACCGCCACCCTCACCGGGGCTTCTGCGGGAAGATATGTGCTCACCCAGCCGGTCGGTCTTTCCGCCAACATCATCGCCTCCAACATCTGGACCGGCGGGGCGGGGGGCTCCGGCACCAATCTCGCCACCGGCACGAATTATTCCCCGACCGCCACCACCGGAAATCCGTTCAACGCCGTCTTCAATGGCAGCGATCCCGTCACCACGGATCTCACGCTTTCCTCCGCCATGGGAGGGGCCGTCGGGACCAGCGGGATGGTCTTTGGCTTCGCAGGCGGGCAAACGAATCCCGTCACGATCACCGGTTCCACCGGCGCGTCCGTCCGGATTTCCTCCATTCTCGTCTCGGCCGGGGCCGGACCGATCACCTTCATCGCCGTGCCCATGACCATGGGCGGCCCCGCCTCGAATACCAGTCACTCCATTGTCAACCAGTCATCGAACCCCTTGACCTTTGCCGCTGGGGGGAACTGGGGCCCCGGCGGATCGGACAGCTCTGTCCGCTCGCTGCTTTTCGGCGGCGAAGGCAACATCGTCATGGCCTCGAACATCGCGCCATCCGTGGCGGCGCGCATGCTGGTCTCGAAGTCCGGCGGCGGGACGCTCACCCTCTCAGGCTCCAACACCTTTTCCGGCGGCACCTCGATCAACGCAGGCAGGATCATCGCCTCCACCACCGGCGCCCTCGGCACAGGGCCCGTCGTGAACAACAGCGTTCTCGATCTAACAGCCGGTGCCATCACCTACAACGGCCTGTCCTCCTCCTTGTCCGGAAGCGGTGTGGTCAACGTCACCCTCGGCACCGGAACGGCCACCACCCTTCTGAACGGCAACTTTTCCGGATTCACCGGCACCTGGAACCTTGGCAGCGGGGCAGCCGCTGGGGCGGGCAAGGTCCAGATGAACGGGGCCGACAACGCCGCCGCCACGATCCGAGTCCTTGAGAACGCCACCCTCTACACCACCAGCGGCACCCACAACGCCTCGCTCTACCTCTATGGCGGAAACACCGGAGAATCACTCGGCCAGCTCCGCGTCGAAGGTAGTGCGAACTGGGCGGGGAATGTTGTTCTGGCCGGTCCCATGACCGGCACTGGCGATGGAGCGATTGGTGCCAACGGCGGCACCGGTGTCATCAGTGGAGCCATCAGTGAAATCAATGGCCCGCAGTCGCTTGCCAAGGAAGGGGCCGGCACCATTGTGCTGAGCGGCATCAACACCTACACTGGCCCCACCGTGGTGGTCGAGGGCACGCTGCTCGTCAATTCCCCCGGCTCACTCGCCGCTGCTACTACGGTCACCGTCAGCAACGCCACCAGACTGGCCGGAAATGGCACCATCCTCGGTCCGATCAATGTGGACTCCGGTGGCACCCTCGGCGGCTCACTCAACCTTTCAGGGGCGGTCACCGTTTCCGAAGGGGGCATCCTCGACGCCACCGATGCCTCGACTCCGTCCGTCGATGCGACCCGGACCCTGACCCTTTCCGGCTTCCTTGATCTGAGCGTCGATCGCACCCGCACCCCGAAAGCCAGCAATCTGATCATCTCCGGAAATCTGGTCCGAGGCGGCACGCTGCGGGTCATCAATCGCGGACCTGAACTCCAGTTGGGCGACTCCTTCACGATCACGATCACTGCGGGAACGACTACCGGGGCCTATTCATCCACCCTGTTTCCCGCCCTCGGATATGGGCTCAAATGGGACACCAGCCAGTTTGCATCGACCGGCACCATCACCGTCGTGGCGAACACCAGCTTCACCGCCTCCACCACCACGCTCACCCCCGCCACCACCAACCAGCAGATCCACGGCATCGGGGCGAACTTCGCGCTCGGCCCGCAGAGCATCGCCTGGAACACCACCAATTTCAACCGGGCCTTCTCGCCCTCCGGTCTCAACATCTCCTTCGCCCGCCTGAGCAACAGCTTCGAATGTTATCTGGATGAACCCAGTGTCTTCTGGTCCGGCATGGATTCGGACAACGTCCGCTTCATCCAGATGTTCCGCGCCATCCAGCCTGAAGGGCTCCTCACGATGTCATCCTGGTCGCCGCCCGGGCGCTTCAAGAGCACCGGCAGCGCCAATGGCGGAACTCTGGCGAAAACGGGCAACGCCTATCGCTATGCCGATTTCGCCGACTGGTGGCTCCGGTCGCTCCAATATCTGCGGGACAACTCCTCGCTGCCGGTTGAGCAGGCGATCCCGGATTTCATCTCCATCCAGAACGAGTGCGATTTCACTCCCAGTGGAAATCCATTCGACTCCGCATGGCAGGCTGGATGTTACCTCAACAGCACGGAAACCACCACCAAGGCTGGCTATCCGCAGGCGCTCGCCGCGGTGAAGAGCGCCTTCCAGGCGAATGGCTTCGGCTTCGTCAAATTCGTCGGGCCGGACACCACCACGGCCAGCCCCACCGTCATCTCGGGTTATCTCAACAATCTCCCGGCCAACAGCTTCGCCGCCATCGCCCATCATCCGTATCAGGGCAGCACCAACAACCTTGGCACCAACAACTCGTCGATCATCGGCCTGCGCGCGGCCTATCCCTCGTCCACGATCTACATGACCGAGTTCTTCGGCGACGACTCCTACGGCCCCGACGTTCCCTCCTGGATGATGCATGCCCTTCCGATGCACAACGTCCTGGCGCTGGAAAAGGCCAACACTTATCTGATGTGGGGCCTCAGCCTCACGCCCACGTCCGGCACCTATTGCGCCCTCGGCCACTTCAGCAAGTTCATCCATCCGGGCGACTGGCGCTCCGCCGCGACCACCACGGATCCGAACGTCGTCGTTTCACTTTACCGCCATGCGGTCGCGGCCGGAGTGCCGGACCAGCTCGTGCTGGTGATGATCAACAAGAGCGCGAGCTACAGTTATCAGACCGTGCAGACCTCCGCCCATTGGGCAGCAGACCCGGACCGACGCTCGTGGCAGGTTTACAAGACCGCCGACGATGGTTCCAACTCCCAGCGACTCAGCCTCACTGAGGATCTCTCAGGCGGCGGACTGACAGGAAACCGCAATCTCGTGCTCGCCCCGTATTCCATCACGACCGTCCTCATCAACTCGGACGCGCCCATCAGCAATCAGGAAACCTGGCGTCAGCAGTATTTCAGCACCTTCTCCAATCTTGGCACCGCCTCCGACAGCTCCGATCCCGACAAGGACGGCGAGTCCAACTTCTACGAATTCGCCACCGCCCAGAACCCGCAGGCCAGAACTCTCGTTTCGCCCACGGTGGCGCTGGTTGGTGCCAACCTCCAGTTCACCTACGTCCGGGGAAAATCCGCCGTCGCCGATGGGGTCAGCTACGTCGTGGAATGGAGTGACACCCTAGCCGCTGGCTCCTGGACCCCCGTGACCGCCTCCGCCACCCTCGTGTCCGAGACGGCTCTAACCGAAACCCGCAGGGTCCTGATCCCGGCAGGCCCGGGCGGTTCTAGATTCGTGAGGCTTCGGGTGGTGAAGTGAGGTTCCCGATCCGGCCATGGCATGGAAACCGGATGGCCTCCTTTTATGATCAGTCCCAGACGTAGCGTTCGTCGAACTCGATCCCGTATTGGCGGAGGAAGTTCCGGTATTCGTCTTGGAAGGTCTTTGTCCGGTGATGCTCTTCCTGTCCATCGATGTAGGCGATCACGGCATCGAGGTCGCGGGGACCGATCGAGAAGGACGCGTAGCCGCGTTGCCAGGCGAATTTGGAGAGGGCGGGGGAGCGGTCCTTCAGCCACTTGGAGGAGGAGGTTTTCAGTTCGCTGATGAGGTCGGCGATCGAGACCGTGCGCGAAAGCCGGACCGCGAGATGGACATGATCCGCCACGCCGCCGACGCGATAGCATTCACCGTCGCCATGTCGCGCGACCGTGGCGAGATAGGCATGGAGATCCGCGCGGATGTCCCGAGTGAGGAATGGCATGCGATCCTTCGTGCTGAAGACGAGATGCGCCAAGGTCAGGCTGAGGGATTGTGGCATGACGAAATGGGCGTTTGCCGTGGCGCGGATGGAGCGGGCCGTTGGCCCTTGGAATAGAGGTGGGAAGGGGACCTAGGCCGTTGGCCTAGGCTGGTATGGGATAGGCCCTTGGCCCAGAAGATGAAGACGTGAGATGAGTCATGAAAGAAAGCATCAAGCCCGAAGGCAAGCCGAAGTTCCAGCGCCAAAGGCGTAACCAGCCAGCCAGTCTTCAGCGCCACATGCCCTCCCAGTTCGCGAGTCATGAGCGCCACCGGTGCGTCCTCTTTGCAAATGTCTTCAGCGCCACAGGCGCGCCCAATACCAGCCTAGGCCAAGGGCCTAGGACAGGATCAGCGTAGCTCCTCCCAGCGCCACAGGCGCGCCCCATATCAGCCTAGGCCATCGGCCTAGGTCCCCGACCGCCACGAATCCCAAGGGCCAACGGCCCGTTCCATACCAGCCTAGGCCGAAGGCCTAGGAAACGAACCGACAAGGAATCCAAGGGCCAACGGCCCGCCCAATCCCGCCGTCATCCGCAGCCCCACCGGTGCATCCGGTCCGCCGCTATCCCCAGCCCCATCGGTCTCTCCGATTCCGTCTTCGTCTTCAGCGCCACCGGCGCGCCCCATACCAGCCTAGGCCAACGGCCTAGGACCCAATCACCAAAGATATCCGGAGGGCCAGCGGCCCGTTCGATCCGGGTGGGAGTCTCGAGTGAAGGCATTTTCCAATCAGCGCGAACCCGAACACTGGAATTTCGGGGCTGCCCACTTTCAAAGTCAATGTGTTGTAGTCCGTCCTGCCAGCTCCGTGGTATCCAATCTTCCGTCAAGAGTCTCGTTGGCTTCGGTTGCAGTCGTTTGAAAGGTGGCGGGATCCGATGACGCGTCGTGTTCATTTACGTCCTCTTGCTGGTCACGAGAAGCCACGGTGACAGTTATGTGCTCTCGGACAAACAAGTGGAGCCGTTCAATGGCGTCCCCAATTAGCTGTTGAATCTCGGTTGCGTTGAGGTGGCCTTGATATCGGCAAGCAGCTTGCAGGCTCGTTAGGCAGAGTGGACAAATTCAGAATCTGACCCAATCAGCTATGGCTGCGAGACTTACGAAGGCCATGTAGGTTTCTGGAAGCCGATCGTAGCGAGTGTTGACCCGGCGATGCCGCTTG
>JAIYDT010000257.1 GCA_027487355.1 Verrucomicrobiaceae bacterium | reverse complement strand
CGATGGCCATTCCCAACAGTGGCATGGTCGTCACCACCGATATCGGCGATGTGAAGGACATCCATCCTGTCAACAAGCAGGAGGTCGGCCGCCGTCTGGCCCTGTGGGCGCTCTCGAAAACCTACAAGCAGCCGGGGATCGACCCGAGCGGCCCTGTTTTCAAATCCATGGTGCAGGAGGGAAACAAGCTCCGCCTTAACTTCGATCACGCTGCCGGCGGACTGGTGTCGCGCGATGGCAAGCCCCTGAGCTGGTTTGAAATCATCGACGCCGAGAAGGGCGGGTTTGTGCCGGCGACAGTCGAGTTGAAAGGGGACACGCTGCTGCTGTCGGCCGAATCCGTCACCCAGCCGGCGGCGGTCCGATTCGCCTGGAGCAAGCTGGCCGAGCCGAATCTTTCCAACAAGGCCGGTCTTCCTGCCCTGCCGTTCCGCGCCGGGGAGATCCCGGATGCGCTTTTTCGAGATGCCCCGGAGGCGAAGGCCTATGAGCTCGTTTACGATCTGGATCTCAACAAGGCTGGGCGAGATCTCGCCTATGACGTCGATCGGCATGCGCTCATTTCGAAGCCCTTCGACCGCGTGGCCTACTACCTGGAGCTGACCCGACCGGACGGACTGCGCCAGTATCTTTACGTGTCGACGGACGCCTTCACCCCGGAGGCTGGAAAGATCGGCGTGCCGACGATTGCCAGCGGAGCCTCATTCCAGCAGGCGCTGGCCCACATGAACGTGCGCTCCAACGTCAGCGGAATCGTCAGCGGCGACAACCTTTCGGGCGGCAACATCGAGTTCTGGCCAAGCAACTACGGACCCGGCAACGCAGCTCAGATCCCTGACGCTAAGGCGGACGTTTACGATTTCGGGGACGACCTGGGCGGGCAGGTCCTCGACGGCTATGGCTCGATGCAGATTCACAATCACGAGGCCAAGCAGACCCTCTTCTCCATCAACAACTGGAAAGAAGGCCCTGGGGGGGACCTCGGCATTGGCAACAACCCGAGCGGGAATCCTGATTGGACCTTCTCCCGAAATACAGGAAGCTACACCACCAAGCGACTCCGAATTCTCGTTCATTGCCCTTGAGTAGCTGGTAAAAAGCTTCCCGCTCAAACTGCTGTGGTGCGGTTCCGGAAAATCTGACGATTCTCAGAAGCGCAGCGTGGAAAATGGAGGATTCGTGAGCCGAAATTCATGAGCAATGGCCGAGATTGGATCCGAAACCACCGGCGATTCAGCGCGCATCCCGTTGATTTTCAGGAAGATGGGTCAGGAGCCGGATTTTTTTGAGAAACTGCAAATAATTTCAAAATAGGGCTTGTCAGAAACTTGTTGCCCGCTAGGTTCGCCGCCCCACATCGCAGGCCGGGTCGCCAAAAGCTCCCGCCCTGCCTCATCAGGGATCAATTTTATCGGGTGCAGCTCCGGATAACAGGCTCCTGCGAGGATTCTCGCTGGTGCTCTGGTTTGCACTCGAAGCTCGATTGTAAATTCAGAACCACCCGCAGGATATCATGCCGACCATCAACCAGCTCGTTCGCAAGGGGCGCATCACCCCGGCTGAAAAGTCGAAGTCGCCAGCTCTGGTGAACTGCCCCCAACGCCGGGGCGTTTGCCTTCAGGTGATGACGCGCACGCCGAAGAAGCCGAACTCCGCGCTTCGTAAAGTGGCGAAAGTCCGCCTCACGAACGGTTTCGAGGTCATCGCCTACATCGGCGGTGAAGGCCACAACCTTCAGGAGCACTCCATCGTCCTCGTCCGTGGTGGACGAGTGAAGGACCTTCCAGGTGTTCGCTACCACATCGTCCGTGGTTCGCTCGATACCCTCGGGGTCGATAAGCGCCGCCAGTCCCGCTCCAAGTACGGTGCCAAGCGTCCGAAGCCGGGCCAGCCAGCCGCTCCCGTCAAAGGCAAGAAGAAGTAAGCCTTTCTAAACCTTAATTCTTACCATCCAACGCCATGCCACGCCGCAAGCGAGTTTTCCACAAGCCAGATCGTAGTGACGCTCGCTATGACAGCACCCTCGTCGGTCACCTCATCAGCAAGGTGATGTACTCCGGCAAGAAGTCCCTCGCCCAGCGTATTGTTTACGCCGCGATCGACAAGGCCAACGAAGGCATCGACACCGTCGATCCCCTCGAGGTCATCACCCGCGCCATCGAGAACGCCAAGCCACGTGTCGAGGTCAAGTCCCGCCGCGTCGGTGGTGCCACCTACCAGGTGCCGCTCGAAGTTGCCGCCGATCGTTCCGAGTCCCTCGCCATGCGCTGGCTCGTCAACTACGCCCGCAACCGCAAGGGCACCCCGATGCACGTTGCTCTCGCCAACGAGATCAAGGACGCTGCCAACAATCAGGGCAACGCCGTTCGCAAGCGCGACGATGTCCACAAGATGGCCCAGGCCAACCGCGCCTTCGCCCACTTCCGCTTCTAATCGTCTCCGTCTGATCTTCGAAGAAGTTCTCCGCCTCTCTCCAGTCCGTGTCCGGTAACCCGAACAGTCCCCATCGCCAGTATTCGCTGGAGCACACCCGCAACATCGGGATCGCTGCTCACATCGATGCCGGTAAAACCACGCTCACCGAGCGGATCCTGTTCTACACGGGCATGATCCACAAGATCGGTGAAGTGCACGATGGCGCTGCGACGACCGACTGGATGGAGCAGGAGCGCGAGCGCGGAATCACGATCACCTCCGCTGCCGTGACCACCGAATGGTGGCAGAGAGCGGAAGAAGGAGTCTCCAAGCTTTTCCCGGAGCAGAAGCACCGGGTGAACATCATCGACACCCCCGGTCACGTGGATTTCACGGCCGAGGTAGAGCGCTCGCTCCGGGTGCTGGATGGTGCGATCGTCGTCTTCTGCGCCGTCGCCGGTGTCCAGCCCCAGACCGAGACCGTCTGGCGTCAGGCCACCAAGTACCACGTTCCGCGGATCGTGTTCGTCAACAAGATGGACCGCACCGGAGCGAACTTCGACAACGTCTTTTCGGAGATCAAAGAGAAGCTTGGCGCCAACGCCGTCCGGATCCTCATCCCGATCGGTTGCGAAGACCAGCTCATCGGCCAGATCGACGTGGTCAACAAAAAGGCCGTTTATTTCTCGGACGACGACAAGTATGGTTCGACCTACCGCGTCGAGGAACTCACCGGCGAACTCAAGGAGATCGCCGAGGAAGCTTACCTCGAACTGGTCGACACCGTCGCCAACGTCGATGACCAGCTCGGCGAAAAGTTCCTCCTCGAGGAGCCCGTCACCCGCGAGGAATTGAAGGACGGCATCCGCCGCGCCACGATCGCCAACAAGCTCGTCCCCGTCGCCGGTGGCTCCGCTTTCAAGAACAAGGGCGTCCAGTATCTTCTCGACGCCGTCGTCGACTACCTCCCGAGCCCGCTCGACATCCCGGCTGCGGTCGGCATGGACCCGGACAACGAGGAGACCAAGATCGAGGTCCCGACCACCGACAACGGCAAGTTTGTTTCCCTCGCCTTCAAACTCTGGGCCGACAAGTTTGTAGGAAAGCTCGTTTTCTTCCGCGTTTACTCCGGCTGTATCAAGAAGGGTGACACGGTCTACAACCCACGCACCCGCCGCTCCGAGCGAGTCGGCCGCCTGATCCGGATCCAGTCCAATCAGCACACCGACGTCGATGCCTGTTACTCCGGTGACATCGCGGCGATGGTCGGAATCAAGAACGTCACCACCGGTGACACCCTGGCTGCCGAAAACCACGATGTGGTGCTCGAGCCCCCCACTTTCCCGGAACCGGTCATCTCGATGGCTGTTGAGCCGAAAACCAAGGTCGATCAGGAAAAGCTCGCGCTCGCCCTGGCCCGCCTTTCCGAAGAGGACCCGACCTTCATGGTCAAGACCGACGAGGAAACCGGACAGACCATCATCTCAGGCATGGGTGAGCTTCACCTGGAGATCATCGTCGATCGCCTGAAGCGCGAATTCAAGGTGGAGGCCAACACCGGCGCTCCCCAGATCGCCTACCGCGAGACCATCACTGGCGGCGCCCTCGGCGACGGCAAGCTGGTCAAGCAATCCGGCGGCCGCGGCCAATACGGCCACGTCCGGATCGAGATCAAGCCCAACGAAAAGGGCAAGGGCCTGACGATCGAGAACAAGGTCGTCGGCGGCGAGATTCCAAAGGAATACATAAACGCCGTCTACAAGGGCATCGGCGAGGCCATGACCAATGGCATCGTCGCCGGTTATCCGGTCATCGACGTGAGTGTCGACATTCTCGGTGGTTCCTACCACGACGTTGATTCCAACGAAAACGCTTTCACCATGGCGGCCATTTTCGCCATGAAGGACGGCTTCAAGAAAGCCAAGTCCATCCTCCTCGAGCCGATCATGGCCGTCGAGGTTTCCACCCCGGACGATTATCAGGGTGATGTCATGGGCGATCTCAACCGTCGCCGCGGACAGATCCAGAGCATGGAAACCAAGGGCAAGCTGGCCGTCATCCGCGCCAACGTTCCGCTCCAGGCCATGTTCGGTTACTCCACCGCCGTTCGCACCCTTTCCTCCGGTCGTGCCTCCTACTCGATGACTCCGTCACACTTCGAGCAGGTGCCGAACAACATTGTCGAAGAGATCGTAAGCGAACGCTTAGGCTGATCACTCGCCCTGCAGACCCTCAAACCGAACCACCTCCTCTCCACCATGGACAATCAGAAAATCCGCATCCGCCTGCGTGCGTTCGATCACCGCGCGATCGACCGCTCCGCCCAGGAAATCGTGGAAACCGCCAAGCGCACCGGCGCGAAGGTGGCCGGCCCGATCCCGCTTCCGACCCGTATCGAAAAGTTCAGCGTCAACCGTTCGGTTCACGTGAACAAGAAGTCGGCGGAACAGTTCGAAATCCGGACCCACAAGCGTCTCCTCGACATCGTTGACCCCACCGCCCGCACCGTGGACGAGCTCAAGAAGCTCAACCTCCCCGCCGGCGTTGACATCACCATCCGCATCTAACCTTCCCGGGACCCAGGCCCTCCGCCCGTCCCTTCCCACAAGAAACTTTCAACGCCATGTCACTCGGACTCCTCGGCAAAAAACTCGGCATGACCCGCTTGTTTGACCAACAGGCTGGAACCATGATTCCCGTCACCGTCATCGACGTGAGCGGAAACACTGCCCTCCAGGTCAAGACCGCTGAAAAGGATGGATACTCCGCTGTTCAGATCGGTTTCGACGATCAGAAGGAACACCGTGTTTCCAAGCCTGACCTCGGCCGCTTCAAGAAGGCTGGCTCCACCCCGAAGCGCTTCATCAAGGAGTTCCGCTTCGGTGCCGCTGAAGCCGCTCCTGAAACCCACCCGGGCATCGAACTCCTTTCCGCCGGCCAGTGGGTCGACGTGATCGGAACGAACAAGGGCAAGGGCTTCCAGGGTGCGGTCAAGCGTCACGGATTCGGTGGTCTTAAGATGACCCACGGATCGATGATGCATCGCCGGACGGGAGCCATCGGCTGCCGCTCCACTCCCGGTCGCGTCTGGAAGAACCAGAAGATGCCAGGCCACATGGGCGACGTGAAGAGCACCGTCCAGAACCTCAAGGTCGTGGCCGTTCGTCCGGAAGATGGAGTGATCCTCGTCTCCGGTGCCGTTCCCGGCGCCAAGGGTGGCTACGTCACCATCCGCCCCGCCAAGAAGAAGTCCGCCTGAATCGGAATCTCCACAGAACCATTTAACTGATTCCTTCCATGTCCGCGAAAGCTTTTACCGCCGAAGACGCCCAGTCCGCGAATGTCGTCCTTGAAGACGCCAGCCGCGGCGAGCAGGCCGTGCACGACCTCGTCACCGCCTACCGCGCCAACCGTCGCTCCGGTTCCGCCAACACCAAGACCCGTGGCGAAGTCCGCGGCAACAACAAGAAGATCTACAAGCAGAAGGGCACCGGCAACGCTCGTCACGGCGACAAGCGCGCCCCGATCTTCGTCGGTGGTGGCGTGGTCTTCGGACCCCGTCCCCGCGATTACTCGAAGAAGGTGACGAAGAGCGTCCGCAAGCTCGCCCTCCGTCGCGTCCTTGGTGACCTCGTCCGCGACGGTTCCATCCATCACGTCGAGTCCTTCTCGATCGCCGATGGCAAGACCAAGACCTTCATCTCCACCCTCGGTGCCCTTACCTCTCCTGGCAAGATTCTCATCGTTGGCTCCACCTTCGATGACTCGACCTACCTCGCCGCCCGCAACGTCGGCTGGGCCCAGTTGATCACCGCCCTTGAACTCAACGTGGAGCAACTGCTCCTCGCCGACTCCGTCCTCCTCGTGGGGGATGCCGTGGCGACCCTCGCCCAGCGCACCGCCTGAACCCCGGACCCAGCCGCACGACCATGAAAGACATTTACCAGGTCATTAAAAACGTCCACCTCAGCGAAAAGGCCACCCTTCTCCAGGAGACCAACAACGAGATCGTCTTCAATGTCGATCGCAAGGCCAACAAGCTTGAGATCAAGCGCGCGGTCGAGCAGTTGATCGGCAAGAAGGTGGAGGCCGTCCGCACCGCCAACTGCCTCGGCAAACAGCGCCGCCAGCGCCGTGCCGACGCCGGACGCACCAACCACTGGAAGAAAGCCATCGTTCGCCTGAAGCAAGGCGAGTCCTTCGATCTCGTCTGATCAGACCGTTTTCCCGCACCACGCGACAAACTCGAACCGCAACGCGAGTCATGCCCATTCACAATCTCAAGCCCGTCACGCCTTCCGCGCGCTACATGTCACTTCCCGATTTCGCGGAAGTCACCAAGAGCAAGCCGGAGAAGAGCCTGCTCCAGCCGCTCAAGCGCTCAGGTGGCCGTAACAACACCGGTCGCATCACCTGCCGCCACATCGGCGGTGGCCACAAGCGCCACTACCGCCTCATCGACTTCCGCCGCCGGAAGCACGACGTGACCGCCACCGTGGTCGGCATCGAATACGATCCGAACCGCACCTGCCGCATCGCCCTTCTTCAGTACACGGACGGACAGAAGTCCTACATCCTCGCTCCAGCCGGACTTGAAGTCGGCGCGACGGTCGCTTCCGGTCCCAACGTCGCCCCCAAGCCGGGCAACGCGATGCCGCTGAAGAGCGTGCCGCTCGGAACCGCCATCCATAACATCGAGCTTCAGCCCGGTGGTGGTGGCAAGGTTGCCCGCGCTGCCGGTCAACAGGCCATCCTCTCCAACCGCGAAGGCGGTTGGGCTCTCGTCAAGATGCCGTCCGGAGAAATCCGCCGCTTCAACGAAGAGTGCTTCTGCACCATCGGTGCCGTCGGCAACCGCGACCACATGAACGAGTCCTCCGGCAAGGCGGGTCGCTCACGGTGGCAGGGTGTTCGTCCGACCGTCCGCGGCATGACCATGAACCCGGTTGACCACCCGAACGGTGGTGGCGAAGGTCGCTCCAAGTCCGGTGGTGGTCGTCAGCACCTTCTCAGCCCCTGGGGCCACGCCAAGGGGCAGAAGACCCGCAACAAGAAGAAGCCGACCAACGCCTTCATCGTCGAATCCCGCCACAAGGCGAAGCGCTGATCCGGGATCCCAATTTTAAACGCACACTCCAATGCCCCGCTCGCTCAAAAAAGGTCCGTTCGTTGACCAGAAGCTCCTCCAGAAAATCGACGCAACCGCCGCCGCCGGCGAGGACCGCAAGCCGATCAAGACCTGGAGCCGCAAGTCGATGATCACACCTGATTTCGTTGGACACAACTTCGTCGTGCACAACGGCAAGACCTTCGTCCCGGTCCACGTGACCGAAAACATGGTTGGTCACAAGCTTGGCGAATTCTCGCCGACCCGCATCTTCAAACAACACGGCGGCATCGGCAAGAAGTAAGCCGTTTTCTCCCTCCAGCTCCGTCCTTCCATGGTCTCCCTTGTTCCATCACGTTACTCCGCTGCCGCCGCCCTCGGGCTGCTGGCTGCCGGTGGCACGTGCCGTGGACAGGATTCCCGGGTCGCGGAGTTGGAACGGACCGTCACGGCGCTTCAACGCAGTCTGGCTGAATCAAATCAGGCTGCGAAGCAGGCCACTGAGCAGCTCAACCAGATCCGCCAGCGCCTCGAAGCTCTCGGCAAGAATCTTCTTGATGGTGGCGATGACCGCCTCGTCAAGGCAGCCGGGGACATTGAGGTTGCCAACGAACAGCTCACCGGACTCCGGGGCGCGGCCAGCCGCCTCTCCGCTTCGGTGACCGATTACCTTCGCCAAGCCGTGGTGTCCGATCCGGACGCACGAGTCCGCGTCGAAACTTCCCTACGCGAGCTTGACGTCGCACTCCGACTCAAGGATAAGCCCCGCCCCGATGTTCGCACCGGAAGCCTGCAGCAGGCCTCCATTGTGAGCATCGATCAAACCAGCGGTCTGCTTGTGCTGAACGTCGGGGAGACCCAAGGGGCCAGGATCGGCATGAGCTTCCAGCTCAGCCACGCCAACCAGCCCTACGGAAAAGCCATACTCGCCGACGTCCGCCCGGGCGTCAGCGGCGCCTTCGTCGAGCGACTTGACCGACCTTCAGAATCCGCACGACAGGGCGATACCGCCACTCTCGAGACTCAACCGTCCAAATAAGCAACCCTTCCGCTGCAAGCATCCACCTTCACGACCGATGGAAGTCAAAAGCACCACCAAGTATGTCCGTCTCTCGCCCAAAAAGGCGCGTGACGTCGCACGGGAAATTCAAGGCCTTCCAGTGTCGAGCGCGCTCGACATTCTGACCTTCACCCCGAAGAAAGCCGCGCAGCTCATCTGCAAGACCCTCAAGACGGCTATCGCGGACGCAGAGCACAATTTCTCTCTCGATACCAGCACGCTCGTCGTGAAGGAAGCGGTGATTGGAATCGGCCCGGCGATCAAGCGTTTCAAGCCTCGCGCCAAGGGTTCCGCCGGTGGCATCCGCAAGCCCACCAGCCACATCTTCATCACCCTCGTCGGCGCACCGCCGGAGAAGAAAAAGAAAGTGACCCGCAACGTCTCCGCCAAAACGACCCCGACCCCGGAACCAGCCGCTGAAGCGCAGGCCTGATCCGAACTCAGAATCTCTCAACACGCACCGACCATGGGCCAAAAAGTACATCCGATCGGATTCCGCCTCGCCGTCACCAAGGACTGGCGTTCGAAGTGGTACGCCACGGGCAAGGACTACAGCATCAAGCTGCACGAGGACCTTTCGATCCGCAATTATCTCAAGAAGCGTCTCCAGACCGCAGCCCTCGCCAAGGTGGTGATTGAGCGCGCCTGGAACAGCGTCCGAGTCACTCTCCACACCTCCCGCCCCGGCCTGATCATCGGCCGCCAGGGACGTGACATTGAGATCATGACCCGCGACCTCAACGTGCTTTGCCACGGCTCGCAGGTGAAGATCGACATCATCGAGATCCGCAAGCCTGAGCTCGATGCCCAGCTTGTTGCCGAGCAGATCGCCGTCCAGCTTGAGCGCCGTATCAGCTTCCGCCGCGCGATGAAGCGCTCGGTGCAGATCGCCATGGATTTCGGTGCCGAAGGCATCCGCGTCCGTTGCGCCGGCCGCCTCGGCGGTGCCGACATCGCCCGATCCGAAACCTACCGCGAAGGCAAGGTGCCGCTTCAGACTCTCCGTGTTCCTCTTGACTATGGCTTTGCCGAAGCCCGGACCCTTTACGGGATCATCGGGGTGAAGTGCTGGGTCAACAAGAAGGAGGAAGACAACCGTCCAGGCCAGCCTGGCGGTGAGCGCAACGATCGTGGCAACCGCGGAGATCGCGGCGACCGTGGTCCGCGCGGTGGTGGTGACCGCGGTCCACGCGGTGGCGGCGATCGTCGCCCTGGCCCTCCCCGCAACAACGGATGATCCTCATCCGCCCGAATTTTTCGCCCGAACACTGAACCAATTTTCTAGAAGGAGTAAGTCATGCCCTTGATGCCCAAACGAACCAAGTTCCGCAAAAGCCACCGCGGCAGCCGCTCTGGCAACGCGCAGCGTGGAACGACCGTCGCGTTCGGCGATTTCGGTCTCCAGACCGTTGATCGCGGATGGATGACCAACCGCCAGATTGAAGCCTGCCGTGTCGCGATCAACCGCTTCCTCAAGCGTAAAGGCAAGGTCTGGATCCGAATCTTCCCACACAAGTCCGTCACCGCCCGTCCGCCGGAAACCCGAATGGGTAAGGGCAAGGGCGCTGTCGAGTTCTGGGTGGCCGTCGTCCGTCCGGGCAACATGCTCTTCGAAGTCGGTGGCGTCCCGGAATCCCTCGCCCGCGAAGCGATGCGCCTGGCTTCCTACAAGCTCGGCATCCGCACCCGCTTCATCGTCCGCAATCCGCATGCCTGATCCCTTCTGGAATCACCTGCGACCTTAGAACTTTTCTCAGATCCCCGATCTCATGGCTACCAAGACCAAGGCAAAGGCAAAGTCCACCGAGCTTTCCGCCGGCGAGCTTCAGACCCGCCTCCGCGACCTCAAGCAGGAGTCTCTCAACCTCCGTCTCCAGCAGGCCACCGGCCAGCTCGAAAATCCCGCCCGCATTCGCGTCGTCCGTCGCGAAACCGCGCGTGTTCTCACCGCTCTTGCCGCCGCCAAGCGCAAGGCCTGATCCCGGACCGCAACGCATTACCCATTCCTCTCATGAGCGAGACCACCTCCACGGAATCCAGCCCGAACGTCCGCAAGACCCGCGTCGGCGTCGTCGTGTCCACCAAAATGGACAAGACCATCGTCGTCGAGCACGTCGCCCGCGTTCCGCATCCCAAGTTCAACAAGATCGTCAAGCGCTCGAAAAAGTACTACGTCCACGATGAGAAGTCGGAAGCCGCCATCGGCGACCGCGTCCGCATCGTCGAGACCCGTCCGATTTCGAAGCTGAAGCGTTGGAATCTCGAAGAGGTTATCACGCATTGATCCATCTGCGCTTGACCGGATCCCAAGTTCCGATCATGTCGCCCCACTCACGCAGCTCCCACTACCTTTTCTTATGATCCAGATGGAAACCAAGCTGACGGTCGCCGACAACACCGGTGCCCGCACAGCGAAAATGATCGGTGTTCTCGGCAAGCGCACGCGCATTGCCAACGTCGGCGACGTCATCACCGCCCACATTCGTGACTCGATCCCGACCGCCGCCGTCAAGAAAGGCAGCGTCGTCAAGGCCGTGATCGTCCGCACCGCCGCACCGATCCGCCGCTCTGATGGATCCGTCCTCCGCTTCGATGGCAACGCGATCGTCATCATCGACAAGGACAACAACCCACGCGGTACCCGTATCTTCGGGCCCGTCGCTCGTGAGCTTCGCGAAAAGCAGTTCATGAAGATCGTCTCCCTCGCGCCGGAAGTCCTCTGAGCCGCGTCCATTCCGAATCCCAATTGTAACTTTCCAGATGAAGACACACGTCAAAAAAGGCGACGAAGTCGAAATCATCGCCGGCAACCACAAAGGCAAGCGCGGCACCGTTCTCTCGGTGAACGCTGGCAAGAGCCAGGTTGTCGTCGAAGGTGCCCGCAAGATGATCAAGGCCACCAAGCGTTCCGAAAAACATCCCGATGGGGGCCTGCTCGAAGTCGACGGCCCCGTTCATCTCTCCAACGTCAAGAAATTGGGCTGAACCTTGCGTTTTGCCCGCGCTTAAGCGCGCGTTTCAACAGCGCTGACCCGCAAACCACCATGAGCACTCCAACGCTCCTCACACACTACAAAGAAAAGGTAATCCCCGCTCTCACCGAGAAGCTGGGTTACAAGAACGTCCACCAGGTTCCACGTCTCGAAAAAATCGTGGTCACTTCCTGCATGGGCAAGTCCCCCGATCGCAAGCTGGCCGTCGATGACGCCGTGACCGAAATCGGCAAGATCACCGGCCAGAAGGCCTCCATCAGCTACTCGAAGAAGGCCGTCGCTAACTTCAAGCTCCGCGAGGGTGAAGCCCTCGGAGCCCGGGTGACCCTCCGCGGTCCACGCATGTGGGAGTTCCTCGACCGCTTCATCAACCTGACCGCGCCAAACATTCGCGACTTCCGCGGAATCCCGACCAAGTCCTTCGACGGTCGTGGAAACTACGCCGTCGGATTCAACGACCAGTCGATTTTTCCGGAAATCGAACTCGACCAGATCAAGCGCCAAATCGGGTTCGATCTGATCTTCGTGACCACGGCCAGCACCGACGACGAGGGCCGCGAGCTGCTCCGCGCTCTTGGCATGCCATTCCGCGACAGCAAGAAGGCTGAAGAAGCCGTCCCAGCCTGAGAACCCCAGCACTTAAAGAAAGACCAGACATCATGGCAGTTCTCACTGACCCAATCTCCGACTTCCTCACGCGTCTCAAGAACGCTTGCCGTGCCGGCAACGAGGAATTCACCGCCCCGCACTCCCGGATCAAGGCCGACATCGCCAAGATCCTCATGGAGGAAGGCTACATCTGGAACTACGAGGTCCTCACTGGCGATCGTATCAACATCAAGATCAAGCCGAAGTTCATCGACGGCCGCCCGGTCCTCACCGACCTCAAGCGTGTCTCCAAGCCTGGCCGCCGCAAGTACGTCAGCACCGATGAAATTCCTCGCGTCATGTCCGGCCTCGGCATCGCCATCCTTTCGACCTCGAAAGGCGTGATGAGTGGGGCAACCGCCAAGCGTCACAACCTGGGTGGCGAAATCCTCGCCATCCTCTGGTAAACCCCTCACCCCGAGAAAGGAACCATTTCCATGTCACGCGTTGGTCTTAAACCCATCACTCTTCCCGCCAAGGTGGCCGTCAAGGTGGCCGCTAACCAGGTCTCTGTCGAAGGTCCGAAAGGCACCCTCCAGCTTCCTCTTCCCGACGGCATCAGCGTCGAGAACAATGCCGAAGGCGGCGTCACCGTTTCCCGTGCGACCGAGTCGCGCGTTCACAAGGCGCTTCACGGCACCGTCCGCAGCCTGGTCAACAACATGATCATCGGCGTTTCGCAGGGCTTCGTGAAGGACCTCGAAATCCAGGGCGTCGGTCTCCGTGCCGCCGTCAAGGGCTCCGAGATCGACCTTTCACTGGGTCGCTCGCATCCTCTCCTCCACCCGATCCCAAGTGGTCTCACCGTCACGGTGACCGACAACACCAAGATCAAGGTCGAAGGCATCGACAAGCAACTCGTCGGACAGTTTGCCGCCGAAGTTCGCGGATATTATCCGCCTGAGCCCTACAAGGGCAAGGGAGTCCGCTACGTCGGCGAATACGTTCGTCGCAAGGAAGGCAAGAGCGTCGGCAAGTAACGCACGAACGTCGAAACAAACCACGCACCGATCCATTCCAGATGAGCAAGATCAACCGCAAGGAAATCCGCCAGCGCGTCCATGCCCGCATCCGCAAGAAGGTTGCAGGCACCACCGAGCGTCCGCGCCTCGCTGTCCATTATTCAAACCAGCACATTTACGTGCAGGTCATCGACGATGCCGTCGGCCGCACGCTGGCCGCCGCCTCCACCCTCGACAAGGAAGTGGAGAACGCCTCGTCGAACATCGCCTCCGCCCAGAAGGTCGGCAGCCTGATCGCCGAGCGCGCCAAGGCCGTCAACGTCAGCTCCGTGGTCTTTGACCGCGGTGGTCACATCTATCACGGCAAGGTCAAGGCCCTCGCCGATGCCGCCCGCGAAGGCGGTCTCCAGTTCTAATCGCCACCCTACAAGATCGATCTCATGGTTACAGACCAAGACAATCAGCCCGCAGCAACTCCAGCCTCCACCCCGGCTCCTGCTCCGGCAGCCTCCGCTCCACCGCAAGGTGATCGCGGCGGATACCGCGGTGGCAATCAAGGTGGTGGCGGTGGATACCAGGGTGGCGGCGGCGGTGGATACCGCGGCGGCCAGGGCGGTGGCGGTGGCGGTGGCCAAGGCGGCCAGCGCGGCCGTGGTCCACGCCGTGACGACCGTTCCCAGCAGCAGGAGTCCGATGGACCGCAGCTCGCTGAAAAGGTCGTGTTCATCAACCGATGCGCCAAGGTCGTCAAGGGCGGCCGTCGCTTCAGCTTCTCCGCTCTCGTCGTCGCCGGCGACAAGGAAGGCAAAGTGGGACTTGGATTCGGCAAGGCAAACGAAGTGGCCGATGCCATCAAGAAGGCCAGCGAGTCCGCCAAGAAGTCCCTCAAGCCGATGAACATCGTTGACGGCACCATTCCGCACGAAATCGTTGCTGAATTCGGCGGTGGCAAGGTTCTCCTCAAGCCAGCGTCTCCGGGAACCGGGATCATCGCCGGTGGTGGTGTCCGTGCCGTTTGCGAAGCGGTCGGCATTCGTGACATCCTCGCCAAGTCGATGGGCTCCTCCAACCACGCCAACGTGGTGAAGGCCACCCTCAAGGCGCTTTCCCAAGTCCGCACCCGTGACCAGGTTCTCTCGTCTCGTGGCAAAAAGAAGAAGGAAAAGGCAATCTGAGGGAAAGGTTAGGTGTCGAAAGTTGAAGGGTCTTGGGAGCTTCGCTTTCCGACCTGAAGCTTCTAGCCAGTAACCTCCAACCACTAACTCTTCAAACTAATGAAACTTCACGAACTCCGTCCGAACAAGGGCGCCAAGCATCGGGTCAAGCGTCTTGGCAAGGGCGAAAGCTCCGGCCTCGGCAAGACCTGCGGCAAGGGCAACAAGGGCCAGAACGCCCGTTCCGGTGGCGGCACCCGCCCCGGCTTCGAAGGTGGCCAGATGCCGATCCACCGTCGTCTTCCGAAGCGCGGCTTCAACAATTACGAGTTCCGCGACCAGGTGGCCGTGGTGAATGTGAGTCATCTCGACAAGGCCTTCGAAGACGGAGCAACCGTCAACGAGGACACGCTGCGTCTTGCTGGTCTCGTCAATGGCCGCTGCGACGCAGTCAAAATCCTCGGTCAGGGTGAGATCACCAAGAAGCTCACGATCGCCGTTGGTGCCGTGAGTGCTTCCGCCCGAGAGAAGATCGAAAAGGCTGGCGGCACCATCGAGTCCGCCGCCTGACCCGGCCGTCCGGTCATCAACCTGTTCTCTCCGGTGAGGAAGCGCTTGCCCGCTTCCTTTCCGCGTTTATAAACCGCGCGTTCAAAAGTTTCCCAGCCCATCATGATTTCCGCGTTTGCGAACACTTGGAAGATCCCCGAATTGAGGGATCGCATTCTTTTTACCCTGGCGATGATCATCATCGTCCGTCTCGGAGTCCACATCACCCTTCCCGGAGTGGATGGGACGGTCATCAAGGCGTTCATGGATGCCCAGGCCAAGGCCGATCCCACCGCAGGCGGGGGCCTCAATGCGATGCTCTCAATCTTCTCGGGTGGCGGACTTCAGCAGGCTGGCGTGTTCGCGCTGGGGATCATGCCCTACATTTCAGCATCGATCATGATCCAGTTGATGACGGCGGTGGTGCCGAAGCTTTCCCGCCTCGCCCGTGAGGATGGAGGACGCCAGAAGATCACCCAGTTCACCCGCTATCTCACGATCCTGATCGCAGTGGTCCAAGGATTCTTCGTCGCCAGGACGCTGACCAGCCCGGACTCGATGCCATATCTTTCGGGGATTACGAAATACGGAGTCCTCGTCAAGGACCAGTCAACACTATGGTTCGTTCTCGCCACCCTGACGGTGGTGGCCGGCACGATGTTGCTGATGTGGATCGGCGACCAGATCACTGAACGCGGCATCGGCAACGGCACCTCGATCATCATCACGGTGAACATCGTTTCCTCTTTCCCCGGTGCGCTGATTCAGGCCTGGAAATTCTTCATCACTGGCAATGGAACGGGAGCAGGTGTGGCGGAGAATCCTTTCCGCGCCGTCATGATGGTGGTCATGATTGCGATGCTGCTGGTCGTGATCGCCGGGACCATCGCGATCACCCAGGCCCAGCGCCGGATCGCGGTCCAGTATGCCAAGCGGGTGGTCGGCCGGAAACAGTTCGGTGGTCAAACCCAGTATCTCCCGTTGAAGGTCAACTATGCCGGGGTGATGCCGATCATTTTCGCCACCGCAGTCCTTTCCCTGCCAACGATGATGCTGACCTGGTTCTTCAAGGACCAGGCCTGGGCGACCAAGATCAATGGTGCCCTGGGTGGTGGCCAGCCCTGGCATTACGTGCTTGGAGCCATTTTCATCTTTTTCTTCTCCTACTTCTGGGTGGCGACCATGTTCCAACCGTCCCAGATTTCCGAGGATCTCAAGCGCAACGGTGGCTATATTCCGGGCGTGCGTCCCGGGAAGCCGACAGCGGAGTTCCTCGACTTTACGATGACCCGTCTGACCTTCGCGGGTGCCATTTTCCTGACCTTGATCTACGTGTTGCCTGCGCTGGTCGGCACGATGGTCGGACTACCCTTGGACTCACTGGTCCTTCACTTCTTCGGTGGCACCAGCCTGCTGATTCTGGTGGGCGTGGTTCTCGACGTGATGCGCCAGGTGGAAACCCACCTGATCCAGCGCCACTACGATGGCTTCCTCCGCAAGGGCAAGCTGAAGGGCCGCTATGACCGTCTCGCCCAGACGGGCAATGCGGCGTCCCGCACCGCATTGATCTACCTCTACACGGTCATTGCCATTCTGGTGGTGCTGGGCATGGCGGTTTGGTTCTACAACCGCTCCAACTGAGGGGCCTTTCCTCCATGCCGCTTCGCGTCGTGCTTCTTGGTCCGCCTGCCTCCGGCAAGGGGACCCAGGGAAAGCGCTTGGCGGAGGCGGCAGGAATCGATTATCTGAGCACGGGCGCGCTTCTCAGGGAAGCGGTTGAGAATGGCTCGAAGCTCGGTCATCAGGTCAAGCCGATCCTCGATCGGGGCGGCTACGTGCCGGATGACCTGATGTGCGGTTTGCTCGGAGGCTGGCTTGAACGTCACGAGGGAGGGTGGCTGCTCGACGGGTTTCCAAGAAGTCTTCCGCAGGCGGAGTTCCTAGATGGCTGGCTGACCTCCCGCAGCCTCAAGCTGGATAGGGTGATCGCCTTGGAGGTGCCGCTCGATGAGCTTCTGCGCCGGATCGCCGGGCGGGTGGAGTGCCCCGGGTGCCGCTGGACCGGGCAGCTCACCGAACTGGATGTGGACCGGCATTGCCCGGTCTGCCATGCAAAGGTGGGTCGCCGTGAGGATGACGATGAGGAGAATTTCCGCAGCCGTCACGCCGCCTATCAACAGTACACCCTGCCGCTCGTTGGTTACTACGAATCTCGTAATTGCCTGATCCGCTGCGACGCCACCGCAGCGGTGGATGAGGTGGCAGCCTCCATCCGCAGCTTGTTTTTTCCAGTCGGCCCGCTTTCCTGAGTTCCAACTCGTCCTTTCATGTCACGTCACGTCCGTATTCCCATCAAGTCCGCCCGCGAGATCGAGAAGATGCGCGAGGCAGGTCGTGTCGCTGCGGATGTGCTGCAGAGGCTGGCGGAGATGGTGGAGCCGGGCCGGACGACGGGTGAGATCGACGCGCACGCTGCGGTTCTGATGCGTCAGCACGACAGCAAGAGCGCCTTTCTGGGCTATCGTGGGTTCCGGGGGCAGATCTGCATTTCAGTCAATGAGGAGGTCGTCCACGGGATCGGAGGTCCGCGCCGCATCCAGCCGGGCGACATCGTGAAGATTGACGTCGGGGTGGTGAAGGGCGGGTTCATCGGCGACAATGCCACGACGGTGGCGGCAGGGGACGTCCCGCTGGAAACGAAGCGCCTGATGATGGCGACCGAGCAGTCACTGTATGAGGCGATCTCCTGGGCACGCGCCGGGCGTCGTCTGGCGGATCTTTGTGGATCGGTGGAGGATTATGTGAAGCCGCTTGGGTTCACGATCGTCCGTGATTTCGTCGGCCACGGAGTTGGCAGGAAACTTCATGAGGAGCCTCAGGTTCCGAATTATCGTCCGAGTGGAAAGAGTCCGATCCTGGCCGCAGGCATGACGCTGGCGATCGAGCCGATGGTGAATGCGGGGCGACCCGGCATCCGGATTCTTGAGGATGGCTGGACGGTGGTTACGGAAGACGCCAAGCCCTCCGCACACTATGAGCATACCGTGCTGGTGACCGAGGGTGAGCCGGAAATCCTGACCTGGCGTCCGCGCGAGGCGACTGCGGAGTTGTTGGGGATTTGAAGCGGATGGCCGCAGTTGAAATCACCTGGGTCTGAGCCATCCTGGTCGCGGTAGCTGGGAGCCTCCATGATTTCCTCCACGCCCGTCTTGCCTTGGCTGGCCGAGCCGGTATGTTTCGGCCTCTTCCGACCATGACGCCGTTCCTGCGCAAACTTCTCGGCATGAACTGGATGCTGGTTCTGGTCATGTATGGATTACTGATCTTCGGTCTCTTCATGATCGAGAGTGCCGCGCGTCATCTGGCGGTCCCAGCTAACCTCACTGGGAAAATCTCGGCCGGTGCCTACTATGCGGCGATGGACAAGAAGTGGATCGCAATCGGCAGTGTGGCCTTTTTTGCGGCGGCTTTCATCAACTACAGTTGGATCCGCTGGCTGGGTCTGCCGGTTTATCTGGGCAGCCTCGTATTGATGCTGGTCGCGATGAAACAGGACAACGCAGTCCACCAGATCAAGATTGGTTCGCTGGTCTTCCAGCCCGCGCAGTTGGGGGTGGCCTCGGGAATTCTCCTGATCGCCTGGTTGATTCAGGATCTGCCGAAACTGCACCGATGGTTCGGCCAGCCATTCGCCAGAATCGCGATGATCGGCGTCGTCTCGGCCATTCCCTTCCTGGTGGTGATGAAAATGGGAGACATGGGATCCGCGCTGGTCTGGGGTCCCGTGGCCGTGGTGGCGCTGGTGATCGGCGGGGTTCCGTTCCGCTATCTTTCCTTCATCGCGTTCATCGGGATCGGAATGATCGCGATCCTGAATTTCGTCGTTCTGCCGATGGTTTCAAAGCGCGGCCCGGAGCGCATCGATCTCTGGCTGAAAATGCTCAACCGCGAGGAGGTGGATACGAATGGTGAGGCTTACGCGGCGTATCATGTCTCGATGGCGGTCGGAAAAGCCGGATGGAAGGGAGTTGGCTGGAACGCCACCACCGAGAAGGGCTCCTTGCATGCCCGTAAGTTCATTCCCTGGGAAACCGCGCACAACGACTTCATCTTCGCGGTCATTGCCGAGGAGCTGGGTTTCCGCGGCAGCCTGTTGTTGATCACGGCCTTCGCCCTTTTGCTGATCCAGTGCCTGTTCATCGCGTTCTACAGTCGGGACATGACCGGGCGACTGCTCGTCTGCCTGATTGTCGCGCTGTTTTTCGCCCACATTTTCGAGAATATCGGGATGTGCGTGCTGCTGCTTCCAATCACCGGAATTCCGCTGCCTTTGGTCAGCTACTCGGGAACTTTCGTGGTGATCTGCATGTTCCTGCTAGGTCTGGTTCAGAGTGTGTGGATCCACCGGAATCAGGTGATCGAGACGGTGGAAGAGGGGTAAACGGTGAACTGGGAGACCAATCTCGATTCGCCAGTTTCCATTTACCCTAAATCCTGAAATACAAACCACGAGATTCACGAAGCATCACGAAACTCGGTGAGTCCGGAATCGCGTCGGACCCATTCATCAGGTGAGTGCGGAGACCGTCACGATTGCGTCTCCTCTCGCGCCTTTTCGTGGCTTTCGTGGTTCCACACTTTTCTCCCAGGGTTGCACCATCTCCACCTCACTCCCCGTGGCAGCAGCTGGGCAGTTCAGCCTTCGGCTTCTCGGCGGGCACTTCATGTGAGCTGAAGTCCGGCAAGGTGCCATGAAGTCTCCAGGCGAGAACGAGAGCGGTTGTGAACGCCAGCCCGCGTTGCACCCGTTTCAGGGTCAGTGGCGTGAGCTTGGCGCGGAAGCGGTGGAACTGGTGCTGGGCGAGCCAGAGCAGTGGCACGGTGCCAAGCCCGAAGGCGACAGTGAACTCCGCTCCCTTGGCGGCCGAGCCTGCGAGCATCGCGGCGGCGAAGACCACATAAAGCGGCCCGCAAGGAAGGAAGGGAGTGAGCAGCCCCATCGCGGAGGCTCCGGTGAAGGCCGAAAGCCGGCAGGCCTTGAAGCGCGCGCGGGCGGTCAGGCGGTTGAAGATGGCAGGACGAGGAATGCGTTTGTCCAGGCCGGTGGCCATCAACAGCAGGACCAGCACCAGCCCCCAGGGCAGCAGCACGGCTGGTGAAGCAAAGAACCACTTGAGGGGTTGTTGGCCAAGTGCGCCGCAGAGGGCCCCGATCAGGCCGTAGGACACGAGCCTGGAAGCATGATAAAGCGAGGCGGCGGTGAGTCTCTCGCCTTCTGACTTCGCGAGCGTGCCGACCCCACAGGCGATGGGCCCGCACATGCCGGCGCAGTGCAGGCTGGTGGCGGCACCGGTCACGAGGGCGACGAGGGTGGTCATGGGGAGAAGGTTATTGGTTATTGGTTGTTTGACATATAACTAACAACTATTAACTCCAAAACATCACCTCCTCACCTCCACCTGCTGGGGGGAGTTCTTCACGGCCACGGTGATCAAGGTTGACCACGCCCCGAGCAGCAGGACGAAGGCAAGCACGACAAGCAGCCAAGGGTGGCGGACCAGGAAGCCGGGGCGGTTTTCAAGCGTGGTGTTCATGAGGGTGTGCAATCAATCGTGTTTCTTTTCGTGATGTTCTTCATGCGATTCAGCCTTCTCGGCTTCCTCGTGCAGGAGGATGGGATTCGGTCCCAGAAATTTGACGGTCTCGGTGATGGTGACATTTCCGGGCTCCCCGTGGACCTCGATGGCGAGATCCCTTTGGCCCTGATAGGCCTTGGCGGCGGCGATCACGACACAGGAGCGGCTCAGCTCGCCGAGGGCGGGCACTTCGAAAGATTGGTCCTTGCCGCTGAGCTCGTAGCCTTGCGGGGTGTCCTTTCCCAACCTGATGGTGAAGGTGGCAGGCTGGTTCCTTTTGTTCTTCACCCGGATCTGGTAGATGTTCCGGACCGTGGCGGAATCCGTGACGAAAGGAGTTCCTTCAAGCCGGGCGACGGTGGCATTGTAGGGCTTTGCCTTGGTGGCGAAGGTCAGGCCGAGCGCGCTCAGCCCGAGAAGGGCAAGTGCGGCATAGGCATAGATCCGTGGGCGGAGAATCCGGCGCGTCTTGCGGGCGAGGCCATTGAGCGAATCATATCGGACCAGTCCCTTCGGGCGACCAACCTTGGTCATGATGTCATCGCATGCGTCCACACAGGCGGCACAGCCGATGCACTCGAGCTGGAGGCCGTTGCGGATGTCGATGCCGGTCGGGCAGACCTGGATGCAGCGGCGGCAGTCGATGCAGTCGCCCTCCGCCTTTCCTTTCGCGCCGCGAGGTTCGCCGCGCTTTTCATCATAGCCAATGATGATGGTGTCGTCGTCGGTCAGGGCGCTCTGAAGGCGACCGTAGGGACACATGATGATGCAGAACTGCTCGCGGAACCAGCCGAAGCAGAACCACAGTGCCAATGTCAGGAACGCGACCACGCCAAACGCCGTGGCGTGGGCCAGCGGGCTCTGGTGCATGAATGAATAGAGCCTTGGCAGTGAGACGAAGTAGGAGATGAAGATGTGGGCGATGAGCGTGGAGCACACCACGAAGAGAAGATGCTTGGTCACGCGCTTGAAGATCTTGCCGACAGTCCATGGAGCGTTCTCAAGCAGGCGACGGGCTGGGGCATCGCCCTCGATGACGCGCTCGATCCGGCGGAACACATGTTCGAGAAAGACCGTGTAGGGGCAGGCCCAGCCGCACCAGAGGCGACCGAGCAGCGAGGTGATGAAGAACAGGGCGAACCCCAGCCCGGTGACCGCAAAGAACATCACCCACAGGTCCTGTGGCACGAGGGTGAGTCCGAAGAGATGAAACTGGCGGAACTCGACATCGAAGAACACAGCCGGATGACCATTGAGCGAGATCCACGGAAGCGTGGCGTAGACGATCAGCAGCAGGACTCCAAACACGCGCCGCGCCAAGGTCCAGCGACCGGAAACATCAGCCGGCTGGAGTTTGTAGTGGGAACCATCGGCATTGATGGTGGTCACCGAGACAAGGTTCGGGCGCTTGGGTGAATTGACTGGCATCGGACGAGGTCAAGATGATCGAGGTCGCGGCGGGCTGCTGCGCATCGATTGCGAGAGGATGCGCGGTGATTGCGAGCCGGACTGGGCGTATTTTGCGGTGGCGCTGCGCCATTTCCCCCGAAACCGTCCATAAACGGCCGCAGGTCCGGAATGAAGTGGGCGGGGCTGGATCAAACAGGAAAGGGCGACCCCGGTAATGGAGCCGCCCTGTTCTTGGGTGGGGTGTTCAGTTCGTTGTCCCTGCCGCGTAGGCTTTGAAGTCGTCCGGTACTTTCGCGATGATGTAAGCGGTCAACTCGGCGATCTGCTTGGGGGACAGGGTTTGGCCCCAGGCCTGCATCTTCGCTCCGTTGTGGCCGGGGCTGTCAGGAGGGGTGCCGGCGTTGATCAGCTTGAAGAGATCCATCGGCTTTCCGCCGTACTTCCATTGATGGTCGTTGAGAGGCAAACCGGGAAGCGGTGCCTTCTTTCCCGCCACTTCCATGGTCGCGCTCAGATCCGCCCCATGGCAGGCGGTGCAGTTCGTGCTGTAGGTGGCCTGACCTGCCGCAACGATGGAGGGATCGGCGGCCCAGACGCTGACCAACTTGCTGTCATCAATCGAGGCCAGAGCCTTGACCAGATCCTCCTGGCGTGCCTTTTCAACGATCGAGATGGCCTCCTGCACGATCTGATGATCGGTCTTCAGGAGGTTGGTGTGATAATAGACGGTCCAGTAGATGACGGTGAAAACGACCGCACCGTAGAAGGTGAATAGCCACCAGTTGGGGAGCTTCTGGTCGTATTCCTGGATGCCGTCGAATTCATGGGGACGGAGGACGACCTCGCCCTTTTCCCTGGCGTATTCGCCGAGCTTTGGTCCGGAGGTGGAAGAGTCTGACATGGCAATGGTGGTGGTGGATTCAGTGTTCGGCGTTCGAGTCATCCAGGGGCAGCGAGGAAAGGTGCTCCCTTTCCCCTTGCTTCATCCGGAGAGCCCGGAGGGTGGCGACAATGAAGACGCCGGAGATCAGGAAGAAGGAGGTCACCGGAATGATCGTGGTCCATTGCTCGTGAAGAACGCGGTGGAACATGGCGATGGAGGGTGTGAGGTTAGTGGGCTTGGGTGGTCGCGGCGGGAACCTTCTCGGGTCGGCGATGAGAGTCCGGGTTCAACATCGAGGGCTCGGCAGGCTGATCCTTGGTGATCTCGCGATAGGCTCCGATCTTCTGGAGATAAGCGGTGAGGGCGACGAACTTGCTGGCTGCGAGCTGATCGCGGAGGGCGAGACCTTGGAGCTCTGGCTTGTCGGGCAGATAGACCTTGGCGGCGATGAGCGAGTCGGCGATCTCGAGCGCCTGGACTTGGGCCATGTCGAGGATTTCATGTTGGTTCAAGGCGGGCCATGGCACACCGATCCGCACCTGGGCGGCGATCTTTCCGGGCAGCGCCTTCAGGTCAGCCTTGTCTTCGAACAACCAAGGATAGGCAGGCATGTTCGATCCGGGCGAGGTCTGGCGGGGATTGAGGAAGTGGTTGAAGTGCCAGTCATTGCCGCGCTTTCCAGAGCGCATGTACTTTGCTCCGGTGACGAGCTCGCCGCCTTCGCGGGCCAGGTCCGGGCCGGTGCGCTTGGAGCCCCACTGATAGGGATGGTCATAGATCGACTCACCGAGGTGCGAGTAGTCGTCGAGCTTTCCGGCGCGACCGTAGCGCATCACATCAGGGACGAGTGTCCGGATCATCTGCGAGTGGCAGTTGTAGCAGCCTTCGGCGACATAGAGATCGCGCCCGGCGAGTTCCAGTGGCGTGTAGAGCTCCTGCAGGCGGCCTTCGATGTTTTTGTCGCGATTGACGACCAGCGAGGGAATGATCTGCGAGGCACCGCCGACTGCGACGGCGATGAAAACGAGAATTGTGAACGGGATGTAGTTCTCAAGGAGGCTGTCGTGCCAGCGTGACCATCCACCGCCGGACTTGCGGAAGGCCATGACGCCCTTGTAGCCAAGCGCGATCGCGACGATCAACGCCGCCTTGTCGGCGTGGGGTGGCAGGAAGAACCACAGGATCGTGAAGGCGATGCCGAGAACGATGTGGGCGATCGGATCACTGATCAGGGTTTCACCAAGGCCCGCGCGGTCCTTGCGGGTGCGTTCGAGGACGACGACTTCCGCCGTGTCATTGGTCGCGACACCGGAACGTGCGGTTTTCCAGATGTTGAAGGCACAGAGACCAAAGCCGATCAGATAGAAGAATCCGCCGACCGAGCGCAGGAAGTAGAAGATGTGGATGCTCTCAAGTGTTTCCACGAACTTGTATTTCAGCGTGGCTCCGCCTGGGTTGGCCTCGCCGAGCATGAGGCCCTGCATGATGCCAGCGCTCCACATTGCGACCACGTAGAGAAGGATTCCAACGAGTCCGATCCAGAAGTGCATGTTGGCGAGCGATTGTGACCAGAGCTTGGTCTTCCAGAGGCGCGGGGCGAGCCAGTAGAAGAGTCCGGCGGCCATGAAGCCGTTCCAGCCGAGGGCTCCGGCATGCACGTGGCCGATCGTCCAGTCGGTATAGTGGGAAAGGGCGTTGACCGCGCGGATCGAAAGCAGCGGACCTTCGAAGGTGGCCATGCCGTAGAAAGTGATGCCGGCGACGAAGAACTTGATCACCGGATCGGTGCGGAGCTGGGCCCAGGCACCGCGCAGGGTGAGCAGACCGTTGAGCATGCCACCCCAGGAAGGAGCCCACAGCATCAGCGAGAAAAGCATGCCGAGGTTCTGCAGCCAACGTGGCAGGTCGGTGTTGAGCAGATGGTGCGGACCGGCCCAGATGTAGATGAAGACAAGGGACCAGAAGTGGACGATCGAGAGGCGATAGGAATAGACCGGCTTGTTCGCCGCCTTTGGAAGGAAGTAATACATGATGCCGAGCACCGGCGTGGTCAGGAAGAAGGCGACGGCATTGTGGCCATACCACCACTGCACGAGTCCGTCCTGGAGACCGCCGAAGATCGGGTAGGAGTGGGTCAACGACGTCGGGAGCGAGAGGTGGTTGACGATGTAGAGCATCGCCACCGTCACGATTGTCGCGATGTAGAACCAGAGCGCGACGTAGAGCGATGGCTCATTGCGTTTCGCCAGGGTCCAGAAGAAATTGATGGCAAAGACAACCCAGATCACCGTGACCGCAATGTTGATCGGCCAGATGAGTTCGGCGTATTCCTTGCCGCGTGTGAGCCCGGCGGGAAGGGTGATGGCGGCGGCGACGATGATGAGCTGCCAACCCCAGAAGTGGAGGTTGGAAAGGAAATCAGACGCCATCCTCACCTTGCATAGGCGCTGGGTGGAGTAGTAGATGCCGGCGAACACCATGTTGCCAACAAAGGCAAAGATGACGGCGTTGGTGTGGAGCGGACGGAGGCGGCCGAAGGTCAGGAATGATATCCCGTCGCCCTTGAACGCGCCGAAGGAAATGGCTTCGATAAACTTGCCGTTCATCTGCCACCAGGAGAGTTGGGTGGCGATGATCACGCCCACCAGCATGCCCACCAGGCCCCAGATGATGGAGGCGGACATGAAGCGGCGAACGGAGGTGTCGTCGTAGGTGATGGTGGTGGTAGTGCTCATGGGAGGGAAGGAGGGATGTTAGGCATCACGGAGGAAGTCGGGGTGGGGTGGATCGGAATGAGGTCGAGAGGAAGCAGGGAGTCGCGTTCCGGGCTGGAGCGCCTGGAGCGCCAGCGTTCGGCGGCGAAGCAGGCGATGAAGATCCCGGTCAGGCAGGCGGAGACGAGGACGGTGAGGGCGATGACATTCATGGTGCTCGTTGAATGAATCCCATCAGGGTTCAGGCGGCCGTGCTCGGCGCGGCTTGCTCAAGAGTGGTCGGATTTTCTCGCCAGTTCCCGGCATGCGGGGGGCGGCGGGTCTCGTTCCATTCCAGGAAGAGGTCGCTGATCAAACCCGGCAGCGAAGTCTCCGGAAAGTGATCGGGGTTGATCACCGCGTGACAGTTTCCCACCTCGTCGGAAGGTGGCTCGATCGCGACCCTGAATGCAAACTCGAGATCCCTTGTCGCAACCTCGGCTAGATGGTGATCGAGGACGACGTGGCCTCGTTCAGCAAAAGCGCGCAAGATCTTCTTGATGCCACAGGGACCATCCGGCGGGCAGTTCGGGCATGGATCGCCGAGCCCGAGAAGGCTCCGTAGCCCTCGATCAGCCGTGATTTCCGCGATCAATTCCTTTGAAACAGGAAGCCAGCGATCATGTGAGGCATCGTCATAACGGTTCAGGTAGTCCGCGACACGCGGCGCGTAGCTGTCCCTTGAATGATGGGTGATGACGAGGGAAACCGCATCTTCCTCTTCACCGGTTCCGGTTAGGAGCCACTGATGAAATGCATTGATCGGAGCTGGTCGCATGGTCGGGATGCTCCGCCCATTTTGCTCCGCTGGCTCCGCATTGATTCTTCAAGAGCGTGCGGATTTTCTCCTGATGCACGCTCTGGATCGAGGAGTGGCACGATCAACGAGGGGCATTGGTTTCGATCCGAGGTGCTTGAGCCGCAGCTTCCTGCCTACCCCGGACCGAGAGATTCATCAAGCTCCGCCAATGGGGAGAACACCCCATATCGGCCATGAGGTCTTTCGGCTTACTGTCAACGCCAGGCACGCTTGCAATCAATCCTTCAGAACGGGTGTCGGCTGCGAAGAGGGTTTCCGGGATGCTGGGAACTTTGAATGACCCGCTTTAATGAATGGATGCTCCAGAATGAAAACAAAAACCATCGGTCGCAAGCCCGCGACCCCATCGACTCAATTGCCCAAGAGTCCCACCGGCATCCAGGGTCTCGATGAAATCACCGGTGGCGGGTTGCCGCGCGGAAGGCCGACCCTGGTCTGCGGCGGTGCAGGGTGCGGAAAGACGCTGCTCGCGACAGAGTTTCTCGTGCGCGGTGCGGTGCTGTTCAATGAGCCGGGCGTGTTGATGGCGTTCGAAGAAACCGAAAAGGAATTGTCCGCCAACGTCGCATCACTCGGCTTTGATCTGGAGGGCTTGGTTCGGCGCAAGAGAATCGTCGTTGATTACGTCCACGTCGAGCGCAGTGAGGTTCAGGAAAGCGGCGAGTATGATCTTGAGGGATTGTTCGTCCGGCTCGGTCACGCGATTGATTCCATCGGGGCCAAGCGTGTGGTCCTCGATACGCTGGAAGTGCTTTTTTCGAGTCTGCCCAATGAAGCCGTCCTCCGCAGCGAACTGCGTCGGCTTTTCCGCTGGCTGAAGGAAAAAGGTGTCACCGCTGTCATCACCGCCGAGCGCGGGCGCGAATCTCTGACGCGCCATGGCTTGGAGGAATACGTTTCCGATTGCGTGATCCTGCTCGATCATCGCGTCAACGACCAGATTGCCACACGGCATTTGCGGGTGGTGAAGTATCGTGGTGCGCTTCATGGAACGAATGAGTTTCCCTTTCTCATCGGTGACGACGGCATCAGCGTGCTGCCGATCACGTCGCTGGCGCTGAATCATCAGGTCTCCACGGAGCGCATTGCCACCGGCATTCCCCGGCTCGACGCGATGCTGGGCGGCAAAGGGTTTTTCCGAGGCAGCAGCATCCTGCTCACCGGCACGGCTGGCACCGGCAAGACCATCATCTCGTGCAATCTGGCCCAGGCTGCTGCGGCGCGCGGGGAGCGGGTGCTGTTCTTTTCGTTCGAGGAATCTCCCAACCAGATCATCCGCAACATGCATTCGATCGGCCTGCAACTGGAGCCGTTGGTCAAGCGTGGCCTGTTGCGCTTTCACTCACAGCGGCCCTCACTCTGCGGCCTGGAAATGCACCTTGCGACGATGTTCAGGGAAATCGCGGACTTCAAACCGCACGTCGTGATCGTGGATCCCATCACCAGCCTGATGGATCTGGGCACCGCTTCCGAGGGCAAGGGGATGGTCACGAGGTTGATTGACTACCTGAAGGCCGGGCAAATCACCTCGCTCTTCACCAGCCTGACTCAGGGCGGTCATGTGCTGCAGCAAAGTGAAGCCGGCATGTCCTCACTCATGGACGCGTGGATCCTGTTGCAGGACTACGAAGGCAATGGCGAGCGCAACCGCGTGCTGTATGTGCTCAAGGCGCGCGGCATGAAGCACTCGAATCAGATCCGCGAGTTCCTGATTTCAGATCATGGAATCGATGTGGTGGACGCCTACATTGGTGCGAGCGGGGTGCTGACCGGCTCTGCCCGAGTGGCGCAAGGCGACCTTGAGAAAGCCGCCGTGCTGGCGAGCCAGCAGGAAGCCGCCCAGCTCAAGCGCGAAGTGGAACGCAAACGCAAGGCGCTCGAACGGCAGATCACCGACCTGCGTGCCGATTACGAAACCGAAGCCCTGGAACTGCGGCGCATCGCAGAACAAGTGGGCACGCGCACGCTTCTGCTGGGCACCGAGCGGGCGGCCTCCGGTCTCCTGCGCCAGGCCGACATCAAGGTGGCCGTCGCCTCGCAGGGCAAACGCCGAAATGGGAGTGGAGCTCGATGAGGTGTCCAACCATGAATTCCAATCCCCCAATCCCGCTCATCGGCCTGGATCCGCGTCCAGCCTTTCAACCGGAATGAAATCTCCGAAATCACCATCAACCCGCTGCGCGACACCGGCCAAGAGAAAACCCCTGGCCAAACAGCCAGCGGACGAACCCATCTTGCGCCTGTTCGTGGCGGGAGCCACGGCCCGCTCAAGTGAGGCCATCATGCGCGTCCGGCAACTCTGCGAAACGGAGCTGCAAGGCCGCTGCAATCTTGAGGTGATCGACATCTATCAGCAGCCCGCGTCGGCGCGTGACAACCAGATCGTCGCCACCCCGACGCTCATCATCGAATTCCCACTGCCGCTTCGGCGTTTCATCGGGAACCTGACAAACATCACCGGTCTATTCGTCGGCTTGAATTTGGACAAGGGAGCCAAACTCATCGTTTGAAAATCATCCGTCCAGAAGTCTCCGCCCCGTCCGACGAGCTCGCCGGACTCCGCACACGTCTGGCGGAGGCGGAGGAAACACTCCGCGCCATCCGCAGTGGTGAAGTGGATGTTGTTTTGATCACAGCCAGGAAAGGCGTGCAGTTGTTCACGCTGGAAGGAGCTGAACAGGCCTACCGCGTGCTGATTGAATCCATGAACGAAGGGGCCCTGACCCTCACGGCGGACACGACAATCCTCTATGCCAACCAGAGTTTCGCCCGCATGGTGAATTGTCCGCTGGAGAAAGTAATCGGCAGTTCTTTTCACCGCTTTCTCTCCGCCGAGGATCAGGCAACACTGCAGCCGCTTTTGAAACGGGCCACCAGCCGGACGGGTTCCAAAATCCAGGTAATGCTCAATGCCGGTGACGCCTCGCAAATGCCGGTGCAACTCTCCATCCGTCCGCTGGCACGGAATGGTTTCAGTCATGTGCCCATCGGCCTCGTGGTGACGGACATGACCGCATCCCGTCGCAGTGAGGAACTGCTCCGGACCCTGACGCACCGCTTGGTGCAAGTGCAGGAAGACGAGCGCCGACGCCTGGCTCTCGAATTGCACGACACGGTGACGCAAATGCTCTGCGGCGTCCTCATTCGCAGCCAGACGCTGGTGGACAAGCTTCCAGCCGGCAACCGGTCGGCGAAACAGGAGGCGAGAAAACTTCGCGAGATCATCCGTGGAACGGTCGAGGAAGTGGAACGCATTTCGCGCAACCTGCGACCGAGTGTTTTGGATCACTTGGGTCTGGTGGCCGGCCTGCATGCCACCAGCACCGAGTTCTCCAACCGGGCGGGCGTCTCTGTCAAAATGCTCTGCGTGAAGCTCATCGTGCGGCTACCCTTCGAGACCGAGTTGGCGCTCTATCGCATCCTGCAGGAAACCCTTCACAACGTCGAAAAGCACGCCCGCGCCAGTCATGTGACTGTGCATCTGACCAACCCGGGCAGCTTCGTGCAGTTGACGATCAACGATGACGGGATCGGCTTTGACCCAGACCGTCAGCTGCTCAGAGGGAAAGGCCAAGGCGGGTTTGGCCTGCTCGGCATGCGCGAGCGCGCAGCCTGTGTGGGAGGCATCCTGAAGGTCAAATCCGCTCTCCAAGCCGGCACGGAAATCGAGATCCGCATTCCCCTGCCACCCAGCGCCGGGACCCAGCAAGGCGGATGAAAGTCGGAGCCCCACTCGCCGGATGCGCGATGTAGGGCATCTGCGATTGGTCAATCCGGACCACTTGAACCTCATCGCCCCGCAAGCGTGACTTATGACCACGGCTGATCGTCGCGTGCAGGGAGAGTTCTGGATCTCCCTCAGCCTTGCTGATGAGATACGGCAGCCTGGGACTGCCGAAATCCTGCCTGAGCCAGTGCCATTCAAAGATGACCCCTTCCACCGTCGATGGAAAGAAATCGGGCTTGGAAATCTTCAGGAGACCCGACGGAGGGCTGGGGACCGTCGGCGTATCAACAGCGACGTGAGACCCAAGGCTCCCAGCAACGCACTGCTTGGCTCTGGAACAGCGCTTGGCTCTGAAACCATAAATACCATGTCTTGGCTGGTGGGATTCGTCACATACAGCAAGGACGCGGAAGGAGTGCTGGATAGCTGGCTTGCACTCAGATACTGCAGCGCCTTCGCCTCCAGCGCTTCGGAGTTTACCGGCTGGGTGCCGCGTGGCCTGAAAAATATCTGAGTGTTCCCACCTCGAAATGAAGGGTTGCTGGTCCCATCCCTGGCGATTTCCCAGATCGCCCACTGTGCACCGGCTGCTTCCAGGTTGCTTTGTGAGGATTGGAGATAAGCACCAATCACCTTGGAAATTGAAGTCAGGTTTGTCAGGCTGCCGGTCGGCTGGATGTCATAGACCACCGTTCCAGAAACAGGCTGCATTGGCTCGACACAAAAGGCATCGCCGAAGTCGAAATTGATCACTCCGGCACTGCGGTTGGCGAATCCTCCAGCACCAGTGAAGGAACCGGAAATTGTCATGCCTGGACTCACACTATCGAAGGTCACCGTGACTGTTGTTGATGCGTGTAAGGCGATTGATGAGCAGACAAGTCCGACTGCAATCTTAACGATTGACAAAAAATCCATGAATTTCCGGGGGGGG
>JAIYDT010000565.1 GCA_027487355.1 Verrucomicrobiaceae bacterium | reverse complement strand
GGCCGGACCGCGCCGAATCCGCCGGTCGGCGCGGTGATCGTCAAGGATGGCCGGCTTCTTGGAAAGGGATGGCACCGGGCAGCGGGTCAGCCTCATGCCGAGCGCGAGGCCCTGGCAGCTGCGCGTTTGGAATTCGGAGATTCGGCCCTGAAGGGTTCGACGGTTTACGTGACCCTGGAACCCTGTTCGACCCACGGTCGCACCCCGCCCTGCACGGCTGGATTGATCGAAGCGGGAGTGGCGCGGGTGGTCTATGCCGTGGCGGACCGGAATCCGGCGCATGTGGGTCGTGCCGATGCCGTGCTGGGCGCGGCGGGGATCCAGGTGGAAGCGGGAGTCGGCGGGGAAGAGGCGGCCATTTTACTGAGGCCCTTTTTCAAGGTTCAGGAGACTGGCCTGCCATGGATCATTTGGAAAACGGCGATGAGCCTGGATGGCCGGCTGACCCGCCCGCCCGGCGAGAGTCAGTGGTTGAGTGGACCTTCGTCGAGGGAAACGGTGCAACGGTTGCGCTCCGAGGTCGATGCGATCCTGACCTCCGGTGAAACCGTCCGCCAGGATTTGCCGCAGTTGACGATTCGGAATCCCGAGCTTCTCCAAGGGCGTGATCAGCCGTGGAGGATTGTGCTCACCTCAAGGCCCGATGATCTTCCGTCAGCGTGCGCGCTTTTTTCAGATGAGTGGAAACACCGCACCTTGATCAGGAATGGAGACGATCTTGAGGCGATGCTCCGAGATCTCGTGGTGGAACAAGGTGTTCTCAGCGTCCTCCTGGAAGCGGGTGGCGGTTTGGCCGCCGCATTTCTGGCGGCCTCGTTGGTCGATGAGGTCGCGGTTTATCTCGCTCCACTTCTGTGCGGCGGACCGGTTCCGGCCGTGGCCGGAGAGGGGCATGATGTCGCCCTGGAGCGGTCATCGATCACCTTCGCCAGAACTGGCGGGGACGTGCTCATGCGCGGGCTGATCCGCTGACATGAAAAAGCCGACACGGCGGATCACCGTGTCGGCCTGGGGAGAACGAAGGGTTACCACCTCGCCTGGATGACCACATTGCCACGAACCACCGGGGCATTGCAGTTACTGCGTGGGTAGTAGCTGCCAGGGCCGTATCCCCGATAACGATCATTCGGGCAAGGTGATGGGCGATAGACGGGTCGGCAGTGATGGTTGACCGGCATCGTGCGGGTTTGCCACACCGGACGACCACAGTGATCGTAGTAGGCGATGTAGCGCTGCACGTAAACCGGGCAGCCGCAGCGGGTATAGGTGCTGATGTAAACCGAGGATCTGCTGCCGCAGTAGGGGCTGGCGGAACTTTCGGTGGTGGTGCCGAGCCAGGCAAAGGCGGCAGCGGCGACAGTCAGTGCGAGTCGTTTCATGGTTGAATCCTTTCTTGGATACGCCTGCTTCGACGCAAGGGACCGGCGTTTATTCGAGGCATCTGGAAAACTTTTTGAGGCCCCACGATCCGACGAATCAAGTGGACGCTGCGGCCCGGCTGTGGATGCTTTCCCACGTTCCTTTTGTCATGATCATGAAAACCATCGCCTTCGGATTGTTGCTCTCCACAAGTCTCGTCCATGCAGATCCCCTTCGGATTCCGGCTCACTCCGCCTACCTAGCTCCCGACGTGAACGGTGCCAGGATTTCCGAAGACAAGCCGATCCGTGGCTGGACCGATCCGGACCTGAAGATCGCGTGGTTCGGCGAGATCAAGCAAGCGGGCAAGATTGAATGCGCGGTGGAGGTTTCGCTGCCGGAAGGCAAGGAGTCGAAGCTGCGCTTCACCCTGGCGGGGCGCTCCAAGGAGGTAAAGGTCACAGGCAAGGGGGCAGAGCCGCAGCGGGTGGACCTCGGAGAGTTTTCTGTGGCCAAGCCCGGCTATCAGCAGTTCAGGCTGGAGTCGCTCAATGCAAAGGGAGAGGACGCTGGAGAAATCGGTTCACTGCTTCTCGATGGCCCGGCTGCCAAGGACGCCCATTTCAATCTCAAGGAACGCCGCAACGCGGCTTCGGTGCATCTCAGCTATGAGAACCCCAAGGGCGCCAATGTCGAAGCCTTCTATTGCGAGGCTTCCGCTGTGGAGGACCCCTTGTGGACCTATTACATGGCGGCAGGGTGGCATCGCGGCTACTTCGGCATGCAGGTCAACAGCTCCACCGAAAGGCGTATCATTTTCTCCGTTTGGGACAGTGGAAATGAGGCCAAGTCGCGCGACAATGTCGGTGGCGAGGATCGGGTGACCTTGATCGCGAAGGGCGAGGGCGTGAACAGCGGGGACTTCGGCAACGAGGGCACGGGGGGTCACAGCCATTTGAAGTATCTCTGGAAAACCGGCTCGACCCAACGCTTTCTCGTCACGGCCAAGCCGGTGGATGCGACCCACACCGTGTTCTCCGGCTACTGGTTTCATCCCGATCAGAACAAGTGGATGCTGATTTCCAGTTGGAAGGCGCCCAAGGATGGAGGCTGGCTGAAGGGACTCTACAGCTTCAGTGAGAACTTCAATGGCCAGAATGGTCATCTGCGCCGCAAGGCCTTGTTTGGAAACCAGTGGGTCCGGACCGACAAGGGCGAGTGGATCGAAATCGCCCGCGCCAGTTTCAGTCATGACGGCACCGGCAAGGCGGATCGTCTCGACCGCTTCATGGGCGTGGAGAACGGTCGCTTCTTCCTGAGCCAAGGCGGCTTCGTTGAAGGCTTCACGAAGTACGGCACACCCTTTGACCGACCCGCCACGAAGAAGCCACCGGGAGATCTCAAGCTGCCGCCATTGCCCTTGCCTTAAGGTGACGTTTCCGTTTCCTCATGGTGGTTTTCAAACTGGCACGCCTGCTGCTTTTTTGTCCCTGTCGCGACACGATAACAGGCGGTCCGGCCGATGGGTCCTTGGTTAATGGGTTTTCCAAGGGTTAATCGGTCGGGCCGCTTCTGTTTCTCCGGGTAGAGCTTCTGTTCGGAAGACCAATGAGCGTGACTGATCCTTCGAGTCTGTAGTCATCGCCAAAACTCATGCTGGAAATCGGCCACTTGGGTCGGCTGGCGTGCCAAGTGCTTCTCTAACTCTGTCGCGACACTCAACAGGCGGTCCGGCCGACGGGCTCTTTGGTTAATGGGTTTTCCAAAGGGTGAATCGGTCGGGCCGCTTCTGTTTTTCCCGAGGCTGAAACCTTCAGGAATGGGTGATCTCCGAAGCAGCACGGCGTCCGTACTGCAACCATCGGTAGGCCACGAAGCTGGCCAACCAGACGATGGGGACGGCAACGATGAGTCCCACAATCAAGGCAAGCACCCCGGCGAGGACGATCAGAAAGCAGAAGATGCCAAGGATCAGAAGGTTGAGTCGATTTCCTTGGGTGATCTTTGAGCTGTATCTGAATGAGTCGATCACTCCGAGATCGCGATCAACGATGGCGTTCAGATATTGGCCAAATCGAAGGGCCAGGTAAATGCCGGGAACAATCAGCAGCAAAAGTCCAACGGAGACCATGAGACCGTAGAGAATGGAGGCCCCGATTGCCCTAAGCAGCTTCCGTCCCTCACCGAAAATCATCCCGATGGACGCTGGCTTTCCTGAAACGAGGTTCAGGCCGATCCGCGTCGTGCCGAGGGAAAGAAAGGTCGCGAGAACCTGTGACACAAGTTGATGCACGATGCCAAATCCAGTGGGTATGCGATAAGTCCACTCCCCGAGTGTGATCAACTCGAAAACCCTTGTATTCGTTGCCGCGGCGAGCGCTTCGACAAGCACGGATAATGGAATGTCAACTGCCCAGGTGACGAGCGTGCAAACGAGACCCATGAGGATGATCAGACCGAAATTGGCCTTCACCAATTGCCAGGCCAAACCGATGCAGGCTCCCACGTCCAATGCATCACTGCCTGGCTCGATCTCCTCAACTGGAGCAATCGCAGACCGCTCAGGCGCTGGCCAGGAGGTCTGAGGCGCGGCATATGGATTGCCTGGGTCCGACTCGGGAATGGAGGTGAGCGCCCCCGGGCCCGATTGGGAGAATTCCGGGATCTGTCCCAGTGGAGCCCAGTCCTTCATTCCTTCCTGCCAACCGAGATCCTTTTCAGGACTCAGCTCGCCGCAGCGGAGCATGCGTTGAATCTCGTAATGAGTGACGGGACCTGCTTGCTTTCCACCTCTGGCATAGAACCATCCTGACATGATGCAAAAGTCTATCTTCAGCCATCATGGGATGGGAAACAAAAACGGCCCCCCAGGATGGGGAGCCGTTGAAAAGCGGGATCAGACTCCTTTCCTCAGAAATGGATCGCGTGTCCTTCTGCGGCGAGGGTCGCTTCGTGGATCACCTCGCTCATCGTGGGATGGGCGTGAATGGTGGCGTGGATGTCGTCGATCGTGAGTTCCTGGTCCAGCGCCAGGCCCATCTCGGCGATGAGCTCGGTGGCGTTGTCACCGATGATGTGGGCTCCGAGCAGCTCGCCGTGCTTTTTGCCGTAGAGCAGTTTCGCGAAACCATCCGGCTCGCCGGCGGCGATGGCCTTGCCGATCGCGGCGAAGGGAATCTTGCCGACGGTGTATTCGATGCCGGCCTCCTTGAGCGCTCGCTCGGTTTTTCCAACGGAGGCAACCTGCGGATGGCAGTAGGTGCAGCCTGGGAAATTCTTCACCTGGCGAACCTTGTGGCCGGGAACGAAGAGACCTTCGACACACTGGATCGCTTCGAACGAGGCGGTGTGCGCGAGAAGCGGTGGGCCGGAAACATCGCCGATGGCATACACGCCTGGCAGTGAGGTTTCATAGCGGTCGCCGACCTTGATGAAGCCACGGTCGGTGAGCTCCGGCTGATTCCCGCCGGGGAGCAAGGGCTGCACTCCGATCGCCACGAGGACGACGTCGGCGCTGAGCGTGCCTTTTTCCTTCGGTCCATCGACGGTCACCTCGACATGGGTGCCCTTGTCGACGGTGTTGGTGATCTTGGTGTTGGTGAGGCAGCGGATGCCCTGCTTGGTGAAGGACTTCTCCAAGGCGTCGCCGACCTCGGTGTCCTCGACGGGGAGCATCTGCGGCAGCATTTCAACGACGGTCACTTTCGTGCCGTAGGCGTTGTAGATGTAGGCGAACTCGGACCCGATCGCGCCGGCGCCGATGATGATCATGCTGGCGGGCTGCTTCGGCAGGATCATCGCCTCGCGTGAGCCGATGACGGTGGTGCCGTTGAAGGGAAGCTGCGGCAGGCCGCGGGTCCTGGCTCCGGTGGCGATGAGGATGTTCGCGCCTTCGAGGACCTGCTTCGAGCCATCAGCCGCGACGACGCCGACCTTGCCCTGGCCTTCGATCGAGCCGACGCCGCGGATGTAATCGACCTTGTTCTTCTTGAACAGGAACTCGATGCCGCCGGCGAGCTTGTCGGAGACCTTGCGTGAGCGACCTATCACGGCGGACCAGTCGTAGGAAAGGCCTTCGATCTTCAAGCCGAACTCGGTCGCCTTGTGGGTGAGCGTCTGATAGAGTTCAGCATTCTTCAGCAATGCCTTGGTGGGAATGCAGCCCCAGTTCAAGCAAGTGCCGCCGGCACGTTCGGATTCGACGCAAGCGACGGATTTACCAAGTTGGGCAGCGCGGATGGCGGCAACATAGCCGGCCGGGCCACCACCAATGACGATGAGATCGTAAGCCATAAGGTGGAGAAGTTCGAGTTCGGCGGCAGCGTGGGCGGGCAATCCGGTGTTGTCAAACCGTGGAGGCGGGTTCTGTCCTTCTTGGACCCGATTTGACTGGAACTGATCCTCAAACCAACGGATTGCCAAAACGCAGGTCCGCGAACCTGTCAAAAACTAGGTCTGCCGTGTAAACCCCCGCATCTGGGCCGGAGTGCAACGGCAGCGTTTTGCGCGTCAACGTTCAGATTTCCGGTGGATTCCAGGAGCGAGTGCGGCCTCCACATCATCTGGCAGCAGGTGGGAGGAAGCCTCGGCCCTTGAGAGAGCGGCCAAGATGATGCTGAAACAAGCGCTTCGTTTCGGGAATCCCTTCCACGCGGGCCTTTGCCATGCAAGCCAGGCCTCAGCGCGGACGAAGAATCAGGACGGAGGACTCGGTGGCCCGATCAATCACTGCGGTTTCGTTTCCTTTCACGAGCGGTTTCGGGGCCGATTTCAGCACGCCTGCCTTGGCCTCGGGGACGGAGTCGATGAATCCGCTGAGGACATTCACCTTGATCGCATAACTGACGTTGTCGGCACTGACGCCCCCGCCGCTCTCCAGTTTGGCGTTGATGACCCCCACCACCCATCCGGTGGCGAAGTCCACGAGAGCACCGCCGGAGTTGCCGTGCTGCACCGGCACGGTGGTCTGGTAGCTGTCCTTGCGGTCGCCGATACCTGAAGCCGCGCTGACGCGGCCGTCGGTGAACTTCGGCTCCACTCCCTGGACCATCGGCGAAGGATAGCCGACTGTGAAAACGGTGCGCCCGAGCTGAAGATCCGTCTCACCCTTGGAGACCGCCAACCAGGAGGTTGGAGCAATCTCCGCTTTCAGAAGCGCGAGGTCCTTGGATTCATCCGCCAGGACCACTTTCGCTTGAATGACCTTTCCGTCGCGCAGCCGGAGATCGACCGTTTTGGAATCGCTCACCACGTGCTCGTTGGTCACGATCCAGCCATCCGAGGAAATCCAGAATCCGGATCCCACCGACACGTATTTTGAGAAATCGAACTTGTTGGTCGAGTCATCCGGCCCCCCGGCAGTCTGCCTGGCATTCAGGATCTCCTGGATGAATTTCCGCGGATCGCGATCATGGGACCTGAGCCAGCCGCTGAGTACCGGTGTGTTCTCAAACTGGACGACGAGGCGATCGATCACATACGCTTCGTACTCCTCCTTGCTCTTGAAGTCATTGGAGGGATCACTGTCATGGGTCCGGTCGTAGGCACCGAGCAGCACGCTGTCGCGCACCTTCAGGAAGGCCTCCGCGACCTCGGTATTGCCATCAAAGAAGGTCGAGGCGAGGTAGTTGCGGACCATCTCGTGTTTCTCCTGTCTCCTGTTGCTGACCTCGGCCTCTGCTTCGTTGGCGCGCCGGGTCTCCTCCTCCGCCCGCTCCTTGTCCCTCAGCTCCTTCTCGGCGAGGGCCTCCTTGATCTTCTTGAGCTCGTCATTCATCCGCAGCTTTTCGGGATCCTCCTTGGACGGAGACCCGATTGCGCTCGAAAGGGCCCCACCTTCGTCCGGGGCGGCCGCCTGCTCGGACTCGGTCTTGGGTGGCTTGCCGCCAATGGAGCTGAGCCAGATGATGACGCCAACCAGCGCCAAGCCAGCGGCCCCAAGCCCATAGTAGGCCGCCTTGCTGCTTTTCTCCGCCACCGGGGGTGAATAGCGGGGTCGGTCGCCCGGATGGGCACGTGGTTGGGGTGCCGGATAGCCTGGCCGGACCGGTTGACCCGGACGCGGACCCTGCTGAGAAGGACTCAACTGCGGGGCAGGAATCGCACGAGCCTGCACAACGGGAATCGCAGGTGCCTCCGCCTCGACCACGAACTGGGTCGAACATTGCGGGCACTCAGCGGTACCTCCGGACTGATCAGTGGAAGCCAGCATCGCCAGCCCGCAGGAGGGACAGTTGAATTGGATGTGCATGGGATCAGGGCAAGTGGGTTGGGAAAGGCGATCCGAAGAAAATTACAATCGATCTCAAGTTAGGAATCCGCAGTTGGAATGCCAAGCCTTTCCCGAATCGAGTGAGAGGAGATGATTGGGATCCGTCACCTCCGACCAAGCGACATGCGGCGGTCCTCACTCGGCCCGGAATGGCCACAGATCCACAGGGTGCTCCATTCCGCTGCCCTTGAATCATCGAGGCAAAATCGAAACTCGACTAAGGAGACCAATTGACCTGGTCCGAGAGGGTGTGGGCCTGCGCGTGTGGTGATGATCGGCGGATCATTCATCCATCAGCCAACGATCCAGCGACTCCTCCAGCGCTGCGCTGCGCTTGATGGTGTAGCGACCACCGGCCTCCACCGTGACGCGACGGCCAGCACTGTTCTGGAAATGAAGCAGCACCTGGGTCTCGCCGGGATGCTCGATCAGGACGTTGCGGATCTGGTCGATGTCACGCTCGCTGTGCCTCGTGGTCCAGAGGGTCAGCTCAAGCGGTCCCTTGGCGTTGACCGCGGCGCGGCGTGGCTTGAGTTCGGCGAGTTCGTAACCGGTGAGGCGCTTGGCCCCGGTCCGGTCGTCGGGCTGGATGGCACACTTGAGCTTGATGATTTT
>JAIYDT010000413.1 GCA_027487355.1 Verrucomicrobiaceae bacterium | reverse complement strand
GAGCTCACCGGCGACCTGGTTGAGATAAACCAGCTCTTCCTCGCTCTCGACGTTGAAGGAGTAGATGCCCTGCTGGAGGGCGTATTCGATTTCGGCGCGGGTCTTGCCGACGCCGGCGAAGGTGCAGTGGGCGGGATTTCCACCGGCCTTGATCACGCGGAACAGCTCGCCACCGGAAACGATGTCAAAGCCCGCGCCCTCGGCGGCCAGAAGGCGTAGCACCGAGAGATTCGAGTTCGCCTTCACGGCAAAGGCAATCTCATGGTCGACACCGGCAAGTGCGGCATCAAGGCGGCGGAAGTGGTTGCGCAGGGTGCCTGCCGAGTAGACGTAAAGCGGAGTGCCGTGGGTTTCCGCGAGGGAAAGGAGGTCGACGTTTTCGCAGAGGAGCGAGCCGTTTTGGTAGGAAAAGCCGTGCATGGGCGGGAGATTCAAACGCGGAGAGGCCGGTGCCAAGCGTCAAAATCCGGAGCGCTTCAGAGCACCTCGATCAGCAAGGCGGTGGTGTTGTCGCGACCGGAGTCCGCGACGGCTTCGAGCACGAGCCGTGAGGCATCGAGCGGACCCCGGGCCAGCTCCGCCATTTTCCGATCCCAGAGCCCATCGACCAGCCCGTCCGAGCAGATCAGGAAACGGTCGCCCGGCTGGCAGCTCACGCGGCCGATGTGGGGGTCGACGGATTTCTGTCCTGCGCCGAGTGCCTGGGTCAGCGCGTGCCGCTGCGGGTGGTTGCGAGCCTCGCGCTCGTTGACCTTTCCGTTTCGAAAAAGCCAGCCGACGTGGGAGTGGTCGTGGCTGACCTGCACGGAGGGGCCGTCCTTCGGCAGGTAGTAAATCCGGCTGTCGCCCACATGGCTGAAGCACATCCAGCCCGGCATGAACCAGCAAAGGCTCAGGGTCGCGCCCATGCCCCGGCACTCGTCGTAGTAGCGGCTCAGATCGGTGATCGAGCCGTGGATCCGCTCGAAAAGTTCGCGCAGCACGTCGTCGAACCCGGTTTCCAGTCGCTGGGCGGCCATGCCGTAGCTTTTTGGCAGAAGTTGGGTGATCTTTTCCACGGCGATCCTGCTGGCGAACTCGCCGGATTTCGCCCCGCCCATGCCGTCGCTCACCGCGAAGACGAAATCTCCCGATTCCAAGCTGCCCTCGCCGATTTTCCCGAGATATCTCACGTCACGGGCATCGAAATTCAGGGCCAGGAAAGCGTCCTCATTGTTGGCGCGGAACCGACCCGGGTGGGTCATGCCGGACCATTGCAGCGAAGAGGGAGAAGGGGCTTCCATGGACGATGTCTGAAGGCTGGCGGGCGGGCCCCTCAGCCGCAAACGGAAAAAATGAGGATTCTATTGCGGGTTGGCTCGCCAATTGCTTTTTACAGCCCGTGGGCGCGGCTTTCGACTTCGGTCGGACGTGCCCTGAAACCATCCGTTACTACCGCTAGCAAAACACAACCACCACTACGATGCCCAAGTTCAAATTGGAGTATATCTGGCTCGACGGCTACACCCCCGTCCCGAACCTCCGCGGCAAGACTCAGATCAAGGAGTTCGATTCCTTCCCGACCCTCGAACAGCTTCCAAACTGGGGATTTGACGGTTCCTCCACCCAGCAGGCCGAGGGCCGCAGCTCCGACTGCGTGCTCAAGCCCGTCGCCATCTATCCGGACAGCACCCGCACCAACGGGGCGATCGTGATGTGCGAAGTCATGATGCCGGACGGCGTCACCCCGCATCCGTCGAATGCCCGTGCCACGATCCTTGACGATCCCGGTGCCTGGTTCGGCTTTGAGCAGGAGTATTTCCTCTATGAAAACGGTCGTCCGCTCGGCTTCCCGAAGGATGGCTATCCCGCCCCTCAGGGTCCCTACTATTGCGGCGCCGGTTACTCCGCCGTGGGCGATGTGGCCCGCCAGATCGTCGAGGAGCACCTCGATCTCTGCCTCGATGCCGGCATCAACCACGAAGGCATCAACGCCGAAGTGGCGAAGGGCCAGTGGGAATTCCAGATCTTCGGCAAGGGCTCCAAGAAGTGCGCCGACGAAGTCTGGGTGGCCCGCTACATCCTGATGCGCCTCTGCGAATCCTACGGCCTCGACGTCGAGTTCCACTGCAAGCCGATCAAGGGCGACTGGAACGGCTCCGGTATGCACTGCAACTTCTCCACGACCTTCATGCGCGAAACCGGCGGCAAGGAGTACTTCGAAGCGCTCATGGCGGCCTTCGAAAAGAACGTCAACGAGCACATCGCCGTTTACGGTCCGGACAACCACCTCCGCCTCACCGGTCTCCACGAGACCCAGGCGATCGACAAGTTCTCCTACGGCATCGCTGACCGCGGTGCTTCGATCCGTGTCCCCCACAGCTTTGCCAACAACGGCTACAAGGGTTACCTCGAAGACCGTCGTCCGAACTCGCAGGGTGATCCCTACCAGATCGCCAGCCGCGTGCTCAAGACGATCGCCGAAGTCCCGATTCCCTAAGTCTGACACTGCGTATCCTATCCCCTAAATCCCTAACTCCCAAACGGCCGCCTTTCACGAGGCGGCCGTTTTTTCGTTCAAGGGCTGGTGATAATCATGCAGCGGTGGATGGCGATCGAAAGAAGGACGAGTGGGTCGGCGTTGGGAGTGTGCTGTGAAATCCCTATTGATTCTCCTTGTTTCGACCCTGTTCGCCTCAGCCGAAGCGCCGGTGGGTTGGAAGCCCGTCTGGTCTGATGAATTTGAAGGAAAGGAGATCGATTTCTCAAAGTGGAGCGTCGAGGAGAACGGTCATGGTGGAGGCAATGGAGAGCTCCAGTATTATGTGGACCGGCCTGAGAACCTGCGGATCGAGGACGGGAAACTGGTGATCGAGGCGAGGAAGCAGAAGTTCAATGCGGCTGGAGTCGAGAAGGATTTCACTTCGGGTCGGCTGCGCACCAAGCGTCGCGCGAGCTGGCTTTATGGACGCTTCGAGATCCGGGCGAAGCTGCCGCAGGGCAGGGGCGTGTGGCCGGCGATCTGGATGCTGCCGGAAAGGGAAGCCTATGGTGGCTGGGCTTCCAGTGGTGAGATCGACATCATGGAGCTGGTGGGACACGAGCCATCGAAGGTTCACGGAACCCTGCACCATGGAGCACCGTGGCCGAAGAACGTCCACACCGGTCAGCCGTTCGAGCTCAAGCAGGGCACCTTTCAAGATGACTTTCATGTCTTCGCGATCGAGTGGGAGAAGGGGGTCATCCGCTGGTATGTGGACGATGTTCTCTACCAAACACAGACGAAATGGAGGAGCGAGGGTGGGGCCTTTCCGGCGCCGTTTGATCAGCCCTTCCATCTCGTGCTGAACGTCGCAGTTGGGGGTGGCTGGCCCGGACCTCCGGATGACAAGACGGTCTTTCCGCAACGGATGGTCGTTGACTATGTGCGGGTATTCCAGAGGCCTTGATCCTTGCGTTTGTGGGCGGCTTTGATCAACCTGTCGCAATGGACGGGCGCATGAAAAATGGTCGGCTCGATCCGTTGGCAAGGCGATGGCGGGCCATCCTCGCGGGATTCGGGTTGTCCATCGGAGTGCTGCTGTGGTTTGTGCCCTATCGCAGCGTTGAATGGAGAGCCTGCCCGGTTTCCGGATCGAGCCTTGAGACAACCCGGTGGTTCGGAGTTCCGTGGAAAAAGAGGCAGACCACCACCCATTTGGAAACCTGGTTGAGGGCCCATGAGCCTGGTTTCGAGCCCAGGCTGGGCTTCGTGGCGGAACGATCAGAATTCGCGTATGGCAGGTTGGATCACGCCTGCGGGAATGCTCCGGCGGTCGTCAGCCTTGCACGATTCGTTGATGCCATCGTCGACGAAAATGATGACACGAAAATCTCAAGCCTGGTGACCGTGATCCGCCACGGAACCGAGCAGGAGCAGGAGCGGCAGATTTTCGATCTTGGGGAGTCGACGGCCAGATGATGCGCTTTCAGCCCTTGGGATCCGGAAGGATCTCTGCGAGCTCGAAGTCGATCAGGCAGAAGCGGCCGAGGGTGGGGGAGTAGGTCACGTTGCGCGGTTCGGCATCGAGGTGGCGGACGCCGTAGTCGCGTTCGAGTTCGGCGAAGAGCTCGTCGGACCGGGATTTCGAGATCTGGCTCGCGGTCTGGCCGCAGTTGCTCGAAACGAAGTAATTCTCCTCGGGATGCTCCTCCAGCAGTCGGGGAACGTAGGGGCAGCCCCGTTGTTCAAGGACTTTCAGGACCTCGACTTCGGTGGCGTAGCGCCCATCGGCCCCGGTGCCTCGGAAGCGCTTGTGCACCCGTCCGCCGAAATCAATCCGCACCAGCGAGCGGATGCCGTCCTTGAGTTCCTTCATCGTTGGGAGTCTAACCCATCTTCGCTGGTTCCGCCCATCAAATCCCGATGACTAATTTCCCGGCGCAGGGGCCTTTTTTTCCGCGAGGAGCGCCGAGACGGTCAGTTCGACAAACGAGCCCGGTGCCCCGAAGAAATGAATCTTCCGCTCTCCATCCAGCACATACATGACCGGACGAGCCCCGATCCGGAACTGCTGCGCCACCTGTCCACCTGGGTCTGAAAAGTTCGGCCAGGCGATGCGACCGGCATCCCGCACCTGCATGCCGCGCAGCGTCGCGACCGGGTCGTTGTTCACTCCCACCAGAGCGAACGGCTTGCCCGCGAACTTCTGCTCCAGGGAGGCGCAGAACTCCAGTGTGCGCTCCGCCTCCGGCATGTTGCTGCCCCAGAAAAGCAGGACGACGACCTTGCCCTTGTAATCGGAAAGCTTCATCGGACGGTTTCCCGAGTCCACGCCCTCCAACTCCGGAGCCACGCGGCCCTTGGTGAGGTAGCGGATGATGTAGAGTTCGTCTTCGGCAATGCTGGAGACCGAGATCCCCCCGATTTCCTCGCTGGCGCTGTTGATGATCGCCTTGCGCAGGAGCGTCAGCCGCTTGCGGATGACATCCGCCTCATCTCCCAGTCCCTTCAAAACGATGGCCTGTCCCAGCGCAGCCACGCCCTGGACTTTCGGATCCGGATTCTTCGCGTCGATTTTCTCCAACAGGGCCAGCGACTGCGGATCGCCTCCCGCCGAGAGGGCCAGGCACATCGGCGACAGCTTCGGACTCATCAGGTGGACGCCCTCGACCGACTTGCGGATGGCCTCCACCGCCTCCTTCATGCCCTGGACCGTCGTGCCGTCGTCCTTGGTCTCGACGACGGAGGGAGCCACCCGGATCAGCCACGAGGCGGGCTCCAGTGACCACTCCTCGGCGAGCGAGGGCTTCAGGCAGCTCCACATCCGTTTCGCGTAATCGCTGAGGACCGGGCGCTGCTTCCAGAGTTCCCGCTGAGCGTCCTCGGACGTGGCCACCTTGAGTTTCAACTCCCAGGTTTCATTTGCGAGGGTGAACTCCTTCTGGATCTGCAAGGCTTCCCCTGGTGTCCCGGCCCATGCTTGGGAAAGTGTCAAAAGCAGAAGCGGGAAAAGGCGTCGCAGCGGTTGCATGGACCCAACTTAGCGACCTGCCTGCCCTTGGCGCAATCTCTTCTCTCAGCGGTTGAGTCTTGCCAGCCTCGGCTCGTCTCCTGAGTCTTCCGGCCATGTCGAAACCCCACATCGATGTCCGCTACGTGGCAAACCTCGCCCGTCTCGAACTCAACGAGGCCGAGGTCGCGGAATTCCAAGGCCAGCTCGACGCCATCCTCGGCTACGTGGAAACGATCTCCCTGCTCGACGTTTCTGGCATCGAGCCCACCGCGTATCCGTCGCCGGTGTTCGACCGCATGCGAGACGACGAGCCCCACGAAAGCCTGCCACTTGCCGCCGTGCTCCAGAACGCGCCCGACCAGGCGCAGAACCAGATCCGTGTCCCGAAAGTCGTCGCCGACGCCTGAACCATTTCCCGCCATGTCACTTCTTTCCCTTCGCGACCAGCTCCGCAGCGGCAGCGTCACTCCCAGCGGCCTCCTCGACGACCTCGCCGGAAAAATCGTCAGCCGAGACCCTGAAATCGGAGCCTACCTGAGCCACGACCTTGCCGCCGCAAAAGCCGAAGCCGCCAGCGTCGATCTTTCGCTGCCGCTCGGTGGCATCCCGATCGCCATCAAGGACAACATGAACGTCCTCGGCCAGCCCTGCACCTGTGGCTCGAAGTTCCTCTCGGAAAACTACACCTCGCCTTACGACGCCACCGTCATACGCAAGCTCCGCGCCGCCGGGGCCATTCCCTTCGGCCGGCTCAACATGGACGAGTTCGCCATGGGCTCCGCCACGGAAAACTCCGCGCTCCAGATCACGCGGAATCCCCACGACCTCGACCGCATCCCCGGCGGCTCGTCCGGTGGCTCCGCTGCGGCGGTCGCGTCCGGCACGGCCTTCGCGGCACTTGGCTCGGACACCGGTGGCTCGATCCGCCAGCCGGCCTCGCACTGTGGGATCGTCGGGCTGAAGCCTTCCTACGGCCGGGTTTCCCGCTTCGGACTCGTCGCTTTCGCCTCCTCGCTCGACCAGATTGGGCCGATGACCCAGACCGTCGAGGACGCGGCGCTGCTGCTGGGAGCGATCGCCGGATACGATCCGCAGGACTCCACCTCGCTGGATCGCCCAGTGCCGGACTACCTCGCCACACTCAATGACGGTGTGAAAGGCCTGAAAATCGGCCTGCCGAAGGAGTATTTCGGGGATGGCATCGACCCCGGCGTCCGCGAACTCGTCATGGCCGCCGCCAACAAGCTCGCCGCCGCGGGTGCCGAACTGGTGGAAATTTCCCTGCCGCACACCGAGTATGCCGTCGCGACCTACTACGTCATCGCCCCGGCCGAGGCCTCCTCGAACCTTTCCCGTTTCGACGGCATCCGCTACGGCCACCGCGCCGCGAACCCCGCCGATCTGCTCGATCTTTACCGCCGCTCCCGCGAGGAGGGCTTCGGTCCGGAAGTGAAGCGCCGCATCATCCTCGGCACCTACGTCCTGTCCTCCGGCTATCACGACGCTTATTATACGAAGGCTCAAAAAGTCCGCACCCTGATCCGCCGTGACTTCGAGACCGCCTTTGAAACCGTCGATGCCGTTCTTTCTCCCGTCGCGCCGTCCACCGCCCGCAAGCTCGGCGAATCGGCCCACGATCCACTCCGCGAATACCTCTCCGACATCTTTACCCTCGCCGCGAACCTGGCCGGAAACTGTGCCATTTCCGTGCCCTGTGGAAAAGTCGGCCAACTCCCCGTTGGCGTCCAGATCCTCGGCCCGCACTTCGGAGAGGCCAAGCTCCTCCAGATCGCCAAAGCCGTGGAGGGCTGAAGTTCCAAGTTCCAAGGGCCAAGTTCCAACTGGGAGAAAGCACGAAATTCGAAATCTGAAATTCGAAATGAAGAATTGGCCCCGGTCCACTTCGACGTTCAATGTTGGAAGTTCGACGTTCGATGTTCTCACCCCCCCTCTTCGCTGAAAACTAGCAAACTTTCCCTTCTTCCCCACTTTCCTCTTGCCACGTGGTCTCGGGCCCCTAGTCTGCCCGCCCCATGCCAAGGACTGGAGGAAAAGCAAAAACACGGAAAGCCGTCGCAAAGCGGTTCAAGGTGACTGGTACGGGGAAGCTCCTGCGTCGCAAACAGGGTAAGCGCCACTTGCTGCAAAGCAAAAACCGCAAACGGAAGCGCTCATTGGGCAAATCCACTGTGGTGTGTGCCGCTGACCATAAGCGCGTGATGGAGAATCTTCCCTTCGCCTGATCCGAAGATCGTCCGACGCCAACCAACGCCCCCACCCGCGAATCGGGTGGCCTTCATACAGCCTGTCCCTCACCGGATGCCCGAACAGGCGAGACTGTAGAAGGAACGACAACCAACTGCCTGTTCGAACTGAAACAATACCATGCCACGCGCCACCAATTCCCCGGCCAGTCGCCAGCGCCGCAAGCGCGTTCTCCGGCGTGCGAAGGGCTTCCGCGGATTCCGCTCGAAGCTTTTCCGCTACGCAAAGGACGCCGTGCGGAAGGCCATGACCTACGAATACCGCGACCGCAAGAAGCGCAAGGGTCAGTTCCGCCGCCTGTGGATCCAGCGCATCAGCGCTGCCGTCCGCAACGAAGGAGTGACCTACAGCCGATTTGTCGAAGGCCTCAAGGCTGCCGGCATCGAGGCTGACCGCAAGATCCTCGCCGATCTCGCGGTTCATGACGCCGCTGCGTTCTCGGCCATCGTTGCCCAGGTCAAGAAAGCCCTCGAAGCTAAGGCTTCCAAGGCCGCCTGAAGCGACTGACTGAAACGAATCCAAACGCCGCCCGGCTCTCTGCCGGGCGGCGTTTTTTGTTTCGGTGCGGCGCGACCCGTCCTGCAGCGGATTTTCTGGATCGACCGTCCTTGCTTCGAAAGACTCCGTTCATGGCCACGCTTTCCGAATCGTTCGTTGACCTCGAAACCACCCGTGGACCGATGAGGGTTCACCTCTTCACTCCGACAGGCGGCACTCCGCGTCCGGCGATCATCTTCTACTCGGAAATCTTCCAGGCCACCGGCCCGATCCGCCGCATGGCCGCATCCTTGGCAGGGGAGGGCTACCTCGTCGCCGTGCCGGAGGTTTACCACGAGTTTGAGCCGATCGGCACCGCGCTGGCCTACGATGCCGAAGGCTCGGCACGCGGCAACAGCCTGAAGACCGAGAAGGAGATCGCGTCCTATGACGAGGACACCGACGTGCTGGTCCGCTTTCTAACAGCCCACGCCGACTGCACCGGAAAGGTCGCCAGTTTCGGCGTCTGTCTCGGCGGCCACCTCGCGCTGCGGGCAGGTCTTCATCCCGGGGTGACGGCAGTGGGAGCCTTTTACCCGACCGATCTGCACTCCGGAAATCTCGGACTCGGGAAATGCGACGACACCCTCAAGCGGATCGCCGAGGTCAACGCGCCGATGCTCTTCGTCTTCGGTCGGCAGGACCCGCACATCCCGTTGGAAGGCCGACGCGCGATTCACGAGCAGCTCGATGCGGTGGAAGCGGACTACGAGTGGCATGAGTTCAATGCCGCCCATGCCTTCCTGCGCGATGAAGGGAACCGCTACAATCCCGCGCTGGCCAGGGTGTCGATGGCGCTGCTGCTCAGGTTCATGGCGGAGAAGATCGGGTAAAGAGACGGGAGATTTGGAGATTCATTCAAGATTCAAGAGGCAAGGAGATTGGGGATTGGGGATCCTGCAGGTATGGTTTTTGGACCTTCGCTGTCCATGGATTGTATGTCATTGGCGTATCTTCCATTGCCCAAGCTTACCCAGATCAGTTCGACCTTGAATCGAGTTCTCCAGAAGTAGCTCAAGTTTTCAACTTGAGTGCGCGGTGGAGTCGTTCCGCTGAGAATGCTGACCCGGTCTCCCAAGATGCCGGAATCACCAAAACTGCCCTCAGATCTGGCGGTAGCGATCCGGCAAGAAGTCAACAGAGGTCAAAGTCGCTGGAGAAAAGAGCCGGAGTGCGAATGAGCACAGCAAATCTGCCGGTGGATTGCCTCCGTTCCTCCGGCCTTGCCGTCAGGCTTCGCGGAATTCCCTGAGCTGCTGGCGCAGCAATGGCATTCACCCAGCGAAGGGCTGAACTGCATGAGAACGTCCTAACCGCGTGGCGGACGGTCAATCCATCGAGAACGCCAGACGGCGAAGTGGAACCGCCGTGTAAGGACCCCTACGCACGGTGGTGTGGAACCCGTGGCTTGGAGCTAGGAGTCAGGCACGGGGACCCGATTGGAACTTTTTGCTTTCCGTTGTTATGGCTTCCTGCTTCTTGTGGGAAATATAAGCATTGACTCGCTCCAAGAGTAGATTGACTCGGGCAATTGTTTCCGGTCTATCTCCAAGTGATTCACGTGTCCTCACACTCCAGTTCCGAATCTCTGGGCTACCTGGAAACTGTTTCCAAGTGAGATCAACATGCCGCTCTACTCCTTTAGCGAGCAACAAGTTCCAAAAGTGTTTCTCGATGCGATTCCCGGTCCAGACTTCTCCTTCAACTATTTCGGCCTCGGGGAACAGGATCTGAATCACGCGGGAAGTTGAATAGCATTGCCCTAAAGCAGGGCTATTCTCCTCGAACGCCATCTGGTATGAAGTATTTCGATCCCACGACGCTTCGAGGGCTTCGCGCACCAGGTCAAGATCGGTCTCCATGCGGGCGCAATTGTTTTTGTCCAATGTTTGATGTGCGCGCACCGTCGCGGTTGAAGGGGTAATGAAATGAAATTGAAATACTTATGGCCGGTCGGTGCGTCACGACTTGTGAGTCCCATCTTTTGATGAGCGAGCCAGAATCCCTCTCTTCAGAATCCTCCCGTCGGGAGATGCTTGTGTGTAGCTGAAATCTCCCAGATCGAGGCACGTCAGAAATTTGCCCTTCGTGATTCCCGTGTCGAGGCAGATTGTGTGACCTAAGTCTGCAATGCGCCCGCTCTCCTGAGATGAATGACCGCAGACGACAGTGCGGCCCGAAAAGTGTGCAGCGGCTGAGGACAACACTGTCCATTGCAAACGGTCAATTTCCTCTTCGTCTGGAGAAACGTGAGCGCGAATCCCGGCGTGAACGAAAATGAAGGATTCCGTCTCATGAAAATCACAGCATCGATCTGCGAGAAACCGAATATGGTGCTCGGGAACGCGCCTCAGAAGTTCTTCTGTAGTGCCTGATCCATATGACGAAAGCGGATGGTCACCCGATAAGCAGTCCCAAACAGCAAAGGTTGAAGCGTCACGATAGGCATCAAGCATCATCTGATCGTGATTCCCGCGGAGGAAAGTCCAGTCGTGTTTCTGGCTTAGCCTGGAAAGAAGCTCCAATGTTCCTGCGACGTCTGGTCCCTTGTCAACGTAGTCTCCTAGAAACACGAGCTCGTCGGATGAACTGGGACTGACTTCATCGAGAAGCGCATTCAGAGCGTCTGTGTGCCCGTGAATATCTCCGATGGTGAGAAGGCGCATATTCTTTGATTAACGTTTCGGATCAGGCGACGGCGAGCGGGAAGCGTCGATGACACGACAGATGTCATCCGAGCCGTTGCGAGCATCCGTTTTGTTCAAGCCTTGGTTGTTCGTGGCGGTTGTTTATTGGGTGACGCTCGATGCCTGGGCCAAGCAGAGATGGTCGAATCGATCAGCGTCTGGCCCCAGCAACTGGCTCGTGATGTCCTGCATCCAGTGCTCCTCGAACGCGCGATGATCAAACTCGGCGAAACGGTATCGGCGCAGGCGTTCGGGCACCTGCTCCAAAAGGCAAGCCGCGAGAAGGCGTCGCCGCTGCGGATGGCTCATGGCCACGACTTCAGGAAGGCTCAGCATGATGTCCATGTTAAAGATGCGATCCGCCTTCTGGTAACGAATGCGCTGCTTAAAGGCCAGATCAGGATCGCGGCACATGAACATGATGCAGACCTTGGCGAGTGAGGCTCCATAATCGTGATTCCGCTGGTCAAAGCTCCTGGTCAGTTCGAGAACCTTCAATGCATGGTCGATCTTCGACTCCCAATTCATGTCGGCCAGGACGCTCACTCGTAGGTTCTGGCGGTTCGTCGTCATTTCAGTGTGGCGCAGTGGACTCCGTCATTGGACGAACGATGAGCGCATGCACGATACGCGGATGGAGAGTCTCGGGAAAAGTGATTGAAAAGCTTAAGCACCGTTGCGTGGCGCTGCTTGTTCGCTTTTGGCTTTCTTGTGATTGCTGGCCTGGTGCTTTGCTATGAGCCGCCGAAACTCGCTCAGTATCTTTGATGCCTTGGCACCTGCCGGGGGACTCCAGTTCCGAGAAACGAAAAGCGGCTTTGTGGAACCGCTTGGGATTAGGATTACGTCACCTGACCTCAGGGATTGTCCTCCTAGAACCTTACCCTCGTCCGTCTTCAAGGTGAGTTCCAGCTTGTCACCAAGAAAGACTCCGGCGGGAGAAGGACCGGAGAGGCTATACCCCGACTGGCGAGGCTCCTCACAGATGATTCCAACGCCGTCGTGGGGATCTACTGCCTTGTTGAGTTCGTTCTTAGACTTGGGAGAATAGCTGGTCTCGTAGGAAACCCCGTTCACTTGGATTCGGGGCCCTGCGAAGCCGAGGGAAGGATGGGAACCATAGGTGAGGTCCTCGCGGACAGTTGTTGTGCAGGAGGTCAGGCTAGCCAAACAGCACAAAAGTAGAAGTAGTATAGATGAGTTCATGGCATTTGATTTCTAGCGAAAAGTATTTATTCGTAGGATCTAGCCACTTGATGTAGCCTCAGCCCACTTAGGACTAAGGGTGGCTGGAATCCTTGATTTGACAACGATTTTCTTGTGGTCAGGTGGTGATATCAGGGGCTTCGGGGGGCGGCCCGCCCCGACGACCTGCCGGGGCTGATATCAGGAGGGATTGGTGATCGGTGATCGGACCTTTCTAAGGAAGAATCAACATTCGAAAATCAACAATCTTCAATCCTCAATCGGTCCCAGCATCGGCCGTAGATAGGATTGAAGATTGAAGATTGAAGATTGAAGATTGAAGATTGTTGGTTGTTGGTTGTTGGTTGTTGGTTGTTGGTTGTTGGTTGTTGGTTGTTGATTTGGACCTACTGCGGCCTGACCCATTCTGGAATCGCCTACTCGCCGATGTCCTCGTTCCAGGCTTCGGGATAGGCCTTGATGAAATCGTCCATGAGTTTCACGCAGCGAGGGTCGTCGAGGACGGTGAGTTCCACGCCGCGGCTCCTGAGCAGTTCCTCCTCGCCCATGAAGGTCTTGTTTTCACCGATCACCACGCGCGGGATGCCATAGAGCAGGATCGCGCCGGAGCACATCGGGCAGGGGGAGAGGGTGGTGTAGAGGGTGCACTCGCGATAGATGTGCGCCGGGAGGCGTCCGGCGTTCTGGAGGGCGTCCATTTCGCCGTGGAGGACCGGATTTCCCTCCTGCATGCGGCGGTTGTGGCCACGGCCTAGGATGAGGCCATCGCGTACGATGACGCTGCCGATGGGAATGCCTCCCTCGTCGAATCCGGCCTGGGCTTCGTCGATCGCAGCTTGCATGAAAGGGTCCATGAGTGGATGAATGTGACAGGGTTGGAAAAAAGATGGTCGTGGCATCACGGCACACCGATTGCTTAAATGACCCCATACCTCAGCGAAAACCATGCCTAAAGTCAGACTTTCCGGAACCGTCCTTGGTGAAAACGATCCAAGCCGCTCCACCCGTGCCCGCCTGCTGTACCTGCTCTTCAGCGGTGGCTGGGACATCTACAATTCCAATGGCGACCAGCGGATCACCCTTTCCAACATCGAGCGCAAGATCGTGGAATCCGACGCCTTCGTCTTCACCCCGGGCGCGACCCTTGAGGACATGTTCAAGGCGATCTCGATCTTCGTCGGCTACCAGACGCTCGACAAGCACCTCGCCGGCAAGCCGACCGTGGTGCTGAACTCCGATTTCACCTGGGACCCGCTGTTTTCCGTGCTGGACCACCTCAACAAGATGGGGACGATCAAGCAGAACTATCGCGATTACCTGCTCTCGGCGGATTCCTCGGACCAGGTCATCGAGATCCTGGAGAACGCCCGCGAACAAGGCGTGCCGGATGTCGGGCGCGAGAAAATCGGCGAAAGCAACACGACTTCCTTCGAAACCCCACTGCCTGCCAATCATGCCGGAAACATCTGCGTGTTCTGCTCGGCCACGCTGGAGGAACCTTCCTATCTGGCGGACGGTGAGGAGCTGGGAAAACGTCTTGCTCAAAACAATCTGGGCTGCGTGTCGGGTGCTGGTCGCTCCGGCATCATGGGTGCCGTGGTGAAAGGCTCGGTGGAGGCAGGCGGCTGGACCGGTGGTTCCAACGTGCCTCACATCATCGAGCTGGAAGGCCTGCCCGACGGGCTTTCGAGCTTCTGGCTGCGGCCCGACATCTACACCCGCATGGAGGTGATGATCGAGAACTCCGACGGCTTCGTCATCTTCCCCGGAGGGGCCGGCACCGTGCAGGAACTGCTCGCGTTGATGATCTTCAAGCGCCAGGGCAACCCGCTGATGACCGGCAAGCCGGTGGTACTCTTCAACCGCCAGAACATCGCCGGCATCGGCTTCTGGGATCCGCTCATCGACCTCCTCAGCGGCATGTGCCAGCCGGGCGACTTCGTCGTGGCCTCAACTCTGGATGACATCCTGCCCGCGCTGGTGAAGAAGTTGCCGCAGACAGTTTGAAGAAGTGATCGGGGATCGGGGATCGGGGATCGGGGATCGGGGATCGGGGATCGGGGATCGGGGATCGGGGATCGGGGATCTATCTTCGGATTCCTACTGTTTTGGAGAATGCGAGAAAGAAGTGGCTGCTGGATTCGGCGGTCAGTGATCTGAACTCTTGTCCGATCACTGATCACCGATCACCCGGCACCTTCTTTAACCAATCGCATCTTTCAGCGCCGCAAGCACCAGATCGACGTTCATCTTCGTGGCGGTGTGGCCCATGAGGCCGATGCGCCAGGCTTTTCCGGCGAAGGGGCCAAGGCCGGCGCCGATTTCGAGGTTGTAGTCCTCCAGTAGTTTGGTGCGCACGGCGGCGTCATCGACACCTTCGGGGATATGGATGCAGTTGAGGGTGTGGAGGGAGTGCTTCGGCACATAGGAAATGCCCATCGCCTCAAGTCCGGCGCGGAGTCGGAGGTGCATTTGCTTGTGGCGTTCGAAGCGGGTTTCGAGGCCTTCCTCGAGCACGATGGCGAGTGCCTCGTTGAGGGCGTAGATCATGTTGACCGGCGCGGTGTGATGGTAGGCGCGCTTGCCACTGCCACTGTAGTAGGCCTTCAGCATCGAAACGTCGAAATACCAGCTCTGGACCTTGGTTTTCCGCTTGTCCATGACTTCCAGAGCGGCGGGCGAGAACGAGACAGGCGAAAGGCCGGGCGGACAGGAAAGGCATTTTTGGGTGCCGGAGTAGATGGCGTCGATCTTCCACTCATCGACCTTCAACTGATGGCCGGAAAGGGAGGTCACGGCATCGACGAGGAAAAGCATGCCCGCGTCGTGGACGATTCTGGAAATGGCCTCGATCGGTTGCAGCGCGCCAGTGGAGGTTTCGGCATGCACGATGCCGAGGGCCTTGGCCTTCGGGTGCTGCTGCACGGCCTCGGCGATGGCCTTGTCGCTGAAGATTTCGCCCCAGGGCACATTGACCTGGTGAACGGTCACTCCAGCGCGCTCCATCACATCGACCATGCGGGTGCCGAAGACGCCGTTGACGCAGACGATGGCCTCATCTCCGGGCTCCATCAGGTTGGTGATGATGCACTCCATCCCGGCCATGCCGGTGGCGGATACGGGGAAGGTGAGGGCGTTGGTGGTTTGATAGACCTGCCTCAAGCGGACACAGGTTTCGTCCATCAGCTCGATGTATCTCGGATCGAGGTGACCGAGAGTGGGGGAGCCGAGGGCGCGAAGGACACGGGCGGGGACGGTGCTTGGGCCGGGGCCCATGAGGATGCGTTCTGGGATGTTCATGTTGGAAATGGGCTGTTAGACCGAAGTGCGATGCCGCAGGGAGTCGGCGAAGGCGCGTTCGGTGAGTTCGGCAAAGAGGGTGGCGTAGGAGGGCCGCAGGCGCTTGTGGATGATCTCGATCCGCTTGTAGTGGTCGATGAAGGCGCTCTTCATGGCATTCATCGTCATCTTTTCCAGATCGACCAGTCCGAGATTGAAGGTGTGGGTGGCGATCTCGAGTTCGTTCGTCATCGACGTGTCGCTCATCAGTCGGTCGTCGGTGTTCAGGCAAACGCGGAAGCCGACGCGATGGAACAGGGCAAAGGGATGCTCCTCGACACTGGCGCAGGCTCCGGTGTGGACGTTGCTGAGAAGGCACATCTCGATCGGAATCCGCCGGTCGAGGATGTATTGGGAAAGCTGGCCGATTTTCACCGAGCCATCGGGCAGGACCTCGATGTCATTCCGAAGGCGGGTGCCGTGGCCGAGGCGGTGGGCTCCGCACCATTGCAGGGCCTGCCAGATCGACTCCGGCCCGAAGGCCTCGCCGGCGTGGATGGTGATGTAGAAATTCGCGCGCTGGATCGCGTGGAACGCATCGAGGTGCCTCTTTGGCGGATGGCCGGCCTCGCCGCCCGCGAGGTCGAAGCCGACGACACCCTTGTCGCGCCAACGAATCGCCAGTTCGGCGGCTTCGAGGGAATCGGTGCGGTCACGCATCGCGCAGATGATCACGCCCCACTCGACGCCGTAGGTCCGCTGGCCGCGTTCCATGCCTGCGATCACGGCGGCGACGACCTCGTCCTGGGTTAGGCCGTTCTGCGTGTGAAAGACCGGGGCGAATCGGACTTCGGCATAGACCACGCCGTCGTGGTGCATGTCCTCAATGAACTCGAAGGCGATCCTTTCAAGCGCGTCCTTCGACTGCATCACGGCGATCGTGTGGGCAAAACCCTCGAGATACTCCACCAGGCTGCCGCGCTGGGCTCCGCGGTGGAACCATTTCGCCAGATCGACGGGATCGGTGCTGGGCAGACAGGTGTAGCCGGATTCGGCGGCCAGTTCGACGATCGTCTGCGGGCGCAGGCCGCCGTCGAGGTGCTCATGGAGCAGGACTTTCGGGACCCGCCGGAAATCGAGGGCACCGACCAGCGCCCGACCGGTCGGCAGCGGCGCGACAGGCAGGGATTCGGGATAGCGGTGTTCGATCATTCGCCACCCAATAGCAGAAAATGTCCCATCGGGGAAAATATCGTGCCGATGGACCCGGAATTGCTTGATGGACCGTTGCGCTGGGCAAGGATGGCAGCGCTCGAAACCCATGAATGGCCGACTGACAACCCACGTGCTCGATGTTTCGTCGGGCAGGCCCGCGTCCGGAGTGCGGATCCAGCTGTTCCGCGAAGGAAGACTGGTTTGCGAGCGGACGACGAATGCGGACGGGCGCTGTGATTCGCCGTTGCTGGAAGGGGAGGTGCTGGTTTCGGCTGGCTACGAGTTGGTGTTTTTCATCGGCGATTACTTCCGGGCGAAAGGGATCGAAAGTCCGTTTCTGGACGAGGTGCCCGTCCGGTTTCACGCGAAGGCGGGCGAGGGTTATCATGTGCCGCTAGTCTGTTCGCCCTGGT
>JAIYDT010000512.1 GCA_027487355.1 Verrucomicrobiaceae bacterium | reverse complement strand
GGCAAGAAGAACCCCTCCGAGCCGGAAATCATCAGCAAGGGCCCGGACGGCATCGAAGGAAACGAGGATGATCTCAGCAGCCAGGACGACTGATCGCACACGTGGCGGCTTCTCCCTTCTGGAGATCGTCATGGTGCTGGCCATCGCCGCGATGGTCATGGGAGGAGCGGTGGGCCTGATGGTCTATCACTCCTCCGAGAGCGAGCTGCGCCGCGTTTCCTCGGAGATCGAGGTCTTCGCCAAACAGGCACGCACCATTTCGATGCTCCAGCAAAAGCCTTACGCCGTGCAGTTTGTTCCTGGAAAAGTCCTGCTCCTGCCGCTGGCGGAGATCACCGGTGTTCTGGAAAGCTCCGGCACCCGTTCGCCCGAGGAATCAAGTGGCAATCCCGAAACCAACGCCCCTATCCACAAGGAGATCGTGCTGAGGCCCGATCTGGAACTGAGCGTGCGTCGCTGGGCCAGCGATTCCTGGCTGGTGCCGGACGAGAAACGTTCGCAGGTCTGGCGTTTCGATCCCAACGGCCTCTGCGAGCCACTCGCCATCCGCATGGTGTATGATGGGAGTACCATGGAGAACGAATTTCACCCTCTCACGGCAGCCATCCGCGAAACCTTCATGGAAATCAAATGACGTCACCTGCTTCCAGATCGCGGCGGGGATTCCTGTTGCTCGAAGTGGTCCTAGCCCTCGCGGTTTTCGGCATCGCGGTCACGGGCCTTGCGGTCGCCTTCCACCGCATGGCCCAAGCTGCGGATCTGGCGCAGAATGAAATGCGGATCACCCGGATTCTCGAAAGCGCGCTGAACGAGACCCTCTCGCTGCCCACCCTTGAGGAAGGCACCACTTCGCAGGTGCTCTCCGAGCGGGGCATGGAGATCGAAACCAAGATCGAGCTGATGGAGGACGAACTCGAGAACGAGGACGGCCAGCTTCTCCAGGAAATGTATCGGATCACCGTCACCGCCCGTTGGGTCCAGAACGGACTCCAGAACGAGCGCCTGGCGGAAACATGGCGCTACGCCAGACTTTACCAATCATTGTGAACTCCCATTCCCCCTCCCGCAGCCGTTCTGGTGGCTTCACGTTGATGGAGGTCGTCATGGCCATCCTGCTTATGGCCATGATCATCGGCATGGTCGTCACCACCTCCCGCGCCTCCTTGTCTCTAGGGGCAAACGTTGTGGAGACCCAGAACGAGGAAATGCTGCACCAGGCCTTCTTTGAAATGCTTGGCAACCGTTTCGCGTCGATGCCGGGGAACACCCGCTTTGACCTGAAATACCAGGAAGGCGGCGGTCAGATCCTCTCCGACCTGACGATGCAGAACGTCCCGATGGGCTTCACCTGGGGTGGCGAGGAGAAGATCGCCAAGGCGGTCCAGCTTTCCACCGTCCGGCGTCGCGACGGCTTTCTGGACATCGTTCTCCGCTACTACGAGAACGAGGTGCTGGAAGGTTCCGATACCTCGCAGGCTCCCACGCAGATCGACAACAAGCCTTTCGCCGAGGTCGTGCTGCTTGAGGACGTCAATTACTTTGAATGGCGGGTGCTCGATGGTCGCGCGATGGAATGGCAGTATGACTGGGAAATCCAGGGTCGCCTTCCGTTGCAACTCGAACTCAAGGTTGCCTTCGGCGCGGACGGTGACGAGATCCGCCAGATTTTCTGGCTGACTCCGAAACAAAACCCCGAGGTCATGATGCGCCAGCTCCAGCAGGGTCAGGGCAATCGTCCGGCCGGCGGGGCTGGAGGTGGCGGAGCAGGGGGAGGCATCGAGATCAATCCTGGTGGCGGACCAGTCATCACTCCGGGGGGCGGCGGAGGTGGCGGCCAAGGAGGCCCTGGACCTCGGCCAGGTGGTGGAAACGGAGGCGGCCGATGATTTCCAGCCTCCGACCACCCTATCGCCGCAGCGGCGCCGCCCTGCTCGCCGTGATCATGCTCATTGCCATCCTTTCCCTGGCAGCCCTGACCACCACCCGCGTGGTCTCCTTCGACATGAAGGTGGCCTCCGCCAGGATTCACGGCTTCCGGGCCAAACAGCTTGCCGAAATGGGCATCGCAGTGGGGTCCAATCCCGTCGTGAAACGCGCCGATCCGATCCTCCATCGCGGCGACGAGGAGACGGGGGAGGGCTTCGACGTCAAAATCCTTTCAGAAGGAGCCCGCTTCAATCTCAACGCCATCCTGCTTCGCGACGACAAGGCCCTGCTGCGGACCATGTTCATCGACTGGGGCCTCGATCTCGATTCCGCCCAGGCGATCACCGATGCCATGTCCGACTGGATCGATGGCGATGACGAACTCTCCCTCAATGGAGCCGAGGTGGAGTGGTATGAAAAGGAGGGTCGGACCAACCAGCCCTTCAACCGCCCATTTTACAGCCTCGATGAGGTCCGCCTGGTCCGCGGCATGGACCAGATCGAGGCGCTGAAGCCTGACTGGCGGAACTGGTTCACCATCTGGAGTACCGGGGCCCTCGATGCCAATGAGGCCTCGGCCGAACTCATCGCCGCCGCCGCCGAGGTCACCGTGGACACGGCCGATCAGGTCGTCGAGCAGGTGAGGGGACCGGATGGCATTCGCGACACCGAGGACGACGCCCCGTTCCAGAATGTCAATGAGGTCCTCGCCCTGTTGGGAGTGGACACCAACGCCCGTCCTGACATCCTCCAGCGCTTCACTGTGAACGACACCACCGTCCGCATTGAAAGCATCGGCAGCGCCGAAGGAGCGAAACGCAAGATCATCCTCACTCTCCGCAACCGCACCGGCCGTCCGGCCATTCTTGAACGATCCGAAGAAGTCATCCCGTGAGCAAACAGTCCGAAAACGTAATGCTGGTGCCTGGTGAGGCAGGCTGGGAAATCTGGTCCGGAGCCCCGGAGGCAGGATTCACCCTCCTCTCCGCCGGTGAGACCACCCGCGCCGCCGATCTAACAGGAGTCCCTGCGGGCGACGTGCTGCTGCTTTTCCCGGTCAAGGCGACGACCTCCCTGCCGCTCCGGGTTTCGACCACAGACGATTCCCTTTTCCCCGAACTCTCCGCCCTGCACGCCGAGCGTCTCGGGCTGCGTCCAGACCCGATGGCCGGGCAGTTGACCGACCAGTTCGTGGTGGCCCAGGAAGGTGAGAACACCGCGCTGCTCTCCGTGATCCTGCGCACTCCCGGTGAAGGCGAACTTCCCGCCCGCAGCCCCAAGGAGTTCGATCTTTCCGCCCGGGCGATCCCCTTCATCGGTGACTCGCTGGTGATCTGGCGGGAGTTCCATCGCTGGGTCTTCGCCCTTTCGGTGGGAGGGAAACTCGCCTATAGTCAGGCCACTTCGATCGATACCCCCGTGCCCGACGAAAGCCTCGTCCGGGAGATTCGCCTCTCGTTGATCCAGCTCTCACTTCAGGGGCTCGATTGCAAGCCTTCGAAGGTCATCCTTTACGCCGCCGGAAATCCCACGCCGGGTGCTCTGGTTGGAGCATTCGGAGCCAGCGTCGAGGTCCTGCCCAAGCCCGCCCCGCTTCTTCCCGCCCTCAGGAGCAAGCTCCTCCCGGCCGACGTCCGCGCCGCCCGTCGGGAAGCGGCGAAAAAGCAGCAGATTTTTGCTGCCGTCGCCGCCGTGGTGCTCGCCTACCTGGGCCTTGCCGGTTGGTTCGGTTACAATCTCTGGAAAGACTCCCGCGAGGTGGCCAAGCTTCGCACTGAGGCCGCAGACGTCGCCCCGGAGCGCATCACTTACGTGACCCACGTTTCCAAATGGGAGGAGCTCGGCCCGGTGGTCGATATCTCCAAGTCCCCGGTCGAAATCCTCTACCGCTGCGCCCAAGCGATCCCTGTCAACAGCGGTCTTCGCCTCAAGACGGCTGAAATGAACGACGGCGAGGTCAAGCTCATCGGCGAGGCCGGCAACCCGAAGCCGATCAACGACTTCAACCTCGGTCTTTCCAAGAGCAACCTCCTCGTCGGCTACAAGTGGGACCCCCAGCCCCCGAACCAGACCGCCAAGGGCTGGGATTTCATCTTCACCGGCCACGCACCCGGCACCGTCGAGGCCCAACCCTGATTTCTTGCCGACAGACCAACAATTTCCCGGTCCTGCGGCTTTCTTGAAAAGAGCGCCGGTCCGCTCAGCCGATCCACTCCCTTTCCCGTCCGCTTCTCCGCTTCCTTCCTCATGTCCAGCCGCGAAAAAAAACTCCTGATCTTCTTCGCCGTCGCGGGATTCATCGTGCTCAACTTCTTCGGAGCCAACCAGCTTTTCGCCTACCAGGCCAGAATCAAGGCCGACCGTCAGGCAGCGGAGAGCGAGCTCAAGACCGCCGAGGTCTTTGTTGAGAGCAAGGATCAGGTCATGGACGAGATGGACTGGCTGGCCGAGCACGAACCGGAAGCATCCGAGGACCAGGTCGTTCAAACCAATCTCCAGCAGCTCGCCGAGTCCGAGGCCCGCAATGTCGGTCTCACCATCAAGACTGGTGGCCAGAAACTCCTTCCCACCGACAAGACCGGCCCGAATTACCACCGCGCCAAGGTCGAGTTCACTGTCACCGGCACCGAGGCGGCCCTTTACAGTTGGATCTCGAAGCTCCAGGTGCCTACCCAGTTTCGCGCCGTCACCTTCCTCCGCCTCCAGCCAAACCGCGAGGATGACACCAAGATCGATGCCACCTTGATCATCGAGCAATGGTTCGTCCCCGCCACCACCTGATGCCATGAGACCTTCGAAATTCCTCGCCGCCCTCATTCTCGCCTCCTCGCTCGCCCACGCGGCTCCTCCGAGTCCAGTGTCCCCTGGCCGATACTCGGGTCTCTGGAACAACTCGCCTTTCACCACGAAGCCGATCGTTGAAGGCCCGATTGACGTCAACCCCTTCGAGGACTACGCCCTCGGCGGCGTGACTCCTGTGGATGGCGGGGACTATCTTGTGACCCTGTTCAACAAGAAGAAGCCCGAGGAACGCATCCGGATTCCTGGCAATACGCTTGGACTCAAGGTGAAGGAAGTCCACCCAGGCACCAAACCTCTCTCCACGACAGTGATGATCACCAATGGCGTGAAGTCCGGCATGGTCAGCTTCGATGACAAGCTCCTCGCCATCAAGGCCCCTGTCGCCGCCAAGCAGCAGCCGGGTCAGCCAGGACAGCCTAACGGCCAACCGGTGCAGCCCGGCCAGGTCAACAACGGTCAGCCCGTGCCTCAGCCCCAAATCCAGCCGCCCAATTTGAACAACCCGAACGCCGGAGCCCGCCCTGGATTGCCCGGAGCCCCCGGCAGCACCAATGGCCAGAACGGCGTTAACTCCCGTCCGCCCCGTCCTAAGGTCGTTCCCGTCCCTCCGCCCACCCGTTGAGCCCTTTCTCTCGATCCTCTCCCACTTCGTCACCGCTTTCGTTTCCCATGCACGCCATCCGCCGTCTCCTTCCTGTCTCGCTGATCGCGCTTTCCAGCGCTTTCGGCCAGGCCCCGACCGACCCCCAACCGCTGCCACCGGGCGTGCCCGCCGGGGTTCCAGCTGCTGCCCCCGCACCCGCACCCACTCCGGTTCCGGTTCCCGCACCTACCATCAAGCCCGTGGTGCCACCGGTGCCCGGCGCAGCGGCTCCGAACGCAGTGGCCCCAGCCGCTGCCGCGGCCAATGTCCCTCTCGCCGAGCGCAAGATCACCGCCAAGGTCGAGCAGCCGAAGATGAACGGAGCCGATCTCGCATTTCAGTATCGCGAGTGGACCGGTCGTCGCGTGATCGTGTCCGCAGCCGCCGCCGCCGCGGAGTTTGCCTTCAATCTCGACGCCAGCCCGGCCGATCCTCTCACCTATGCGAAGGCCGCCGAATATCTCAAGATGGCAGCCCTCCTCGAAGGCTTCGTCTTCGTTCCAGCCGAAGAAGGCGTGGACAAGCTGATGTTCTCCGCCGCCAGCGCCGGTCCGAAGCAGGAAGGCATTTCCATCTTCAATGACAATGACATCCTTCCCCAGGACGATCGCGTGGTGACCTACGTGATGGGCCTCAAGTATCTCAAGCCCGACGAGGCGGTCCGTGTCTTCACCACCATCATCGGCCAGTTCGGCAGCTACGGCTCCATCGCCGCCATCGCCAACACCTCCGCCGTCATCATCACCGAAAAAACCTCGCTGATCCGCAAGCTTCTCGAGCTCAAGACCGAGATCGACAAGCCGGGCACCGAGGTCGCCACCCGCTTCATCAAGGTCCAGTTTGCCGATGTAACCGAGCTGGCCCAGACGCTCAACGAACTCCTCAATACCCAGGCGCAGGCCCAGCGCACCGCTGGAGTCCAGCGCACCGACGGCAGTCCAGCTCCCATCCCGGCCGGCGGAGGAGCCAATGCCGCCCTCGCGGCCGCCAACGCCGCCGCCAATGGAGGTGAGGAGAATCCACCGCAGATCGTGCCCGATCCCCGCACCAACCGCATCTTCGCCATGGGCCGCCCGATCGACCTCGTTTTCATCGAAGGCCTTGTCCGTGAGTTCGACACCCAGAGTGAGCAGAAAAACTTCCTCCGCCGCAAACTCCGCTACATCGCCGTTTCGAGCTTCCTCGAAACCGCTGAGAACGCCCTCAACCGCGCCTTCACCAGCGGCACCGGCGGTGCCTCCGGCGGCGCGGCCGGCGGCGGTGCAGGCTCCACCGGTGCCAACTTCGGCGGCGGCAACCGCTCCGGCACCACTGGCACCACCACCGGCGGCCGCTCCGGCTCGACCGGCAACCGTGGCTCTTCCAGCTCTTCCACCGGCAGTTCCTCCTCCTTCGGCGGCAGCGGCAGCTCCGGAACAAGCGGCGGTGGCGGCGGTGCTGGTGGCGATGCCCTTTCGGATCCCAATACCAACACCGCGCCGGAATCCCGGCTTGTCGGCCGCACCCTCCTCGTCGCCGACAACGTGACCAACTCTCTCGTGGTCCAGGGCACCCCTGCCAGCATCGAGGTCATCGAGAAACTCCTCGACCAGATCGACGTCAAGGCCGAGCAGGTCATGATCGCGACCGTCTTCGGTCAGTTGAGCTTGAATGACGACCTCTCCTACGGTGCCCAGTTCCTCCGTTCCGTGGACCCCGCCTCCCTGAACAAGGGCGGCAGCCAGTGGGTTGGCGGAAGCACCGCTTCCAGCACCACTCCGCTGGTCGATATTCCCAGTCTCCTTTCCCCGAGCAAGTTCCCGACCCCAGGTGGACTCAACGTTTATGGAATGATCAGCGACCAGTTTAACATCTACCTCCAGGCCCTGCAATCGACCGGCAACTTCACCGTTCTGTCCCGTCCCAGCATCTTCACCAACAACAACCAGCGCGGAGTCATCTCCTCGGGTCAGCGCATCGCTGTCCCCACCAACAGCTTCAACGGCGGCGTGGGCAACGGCGGCCAGAGCACGAACATCGAATACCGCGATGTGGTGCTGAAGCTGGAGGTCATCCCACTGGTGAACTCCGAGCGTGAGATCACCCTCCAGATCGCGCTGATCAACGATGACGTGGTCGATACTCAGACAGTTGTGGGAGTCGGAGAGGTTCCGGTGATCGGCACCCGCGAACTCCTCACCACGGTCACCGTTCCCAACAATTCCACGGTGGTGCTTGGTGGCCTGATCACCACCTCCGTCAAGGACAACGTCTCGGGAATCCCCATCCTCAGTAGTATTCCCGGCATCGGAAAACTGTTCTCCACCACCACCAAGACCAATGACCGCTCCGAGCTCGTGATCTTCATTCAGCCGTCGATCGTCGGCAGCCAGTCCAGCCTCGATTCGGTGCAGCGCGATGCTGGCGGCCGTTACAAGCTTTCGGGAGACGTCCAGAACTTCAACAATCCTCCCCCGCCCATCGCGCCGCCCGACAGCATCGTTCCTTCCACGGAAAACGCGGCCGACTACCGCGCCACCGGGCCTGTGAGGTCGGTCAACCCCAATGGCGTCGTCGAGGCCCCTGCCTCCAAGAAGCCCGCTCCCAAGCGCATCGGTCGCCCCAGCCGCTGAGCTGACCGCGCGGTCCCTTGGCCCTCGGCTCTCCAAGCCTGCCCCCACTTCCCGTGGCGGCAGGCTTTTCGGTTCCACCCTGACCGAGAACTTGAGAAATCAGGCTCGGCGTCCGGAAAGCAGGTCGCTTGTCAACGCGGGCCTTCTGGTAACCGCAGAGAACTCGGAGATTGAGGAGGTCGCAGAAGGGGAGATGAGTTTGAAGCTCAGGGTCTGAAGCCTTCTCCATCAAAACTCGATTCCAGACCTCCTCCGCGATCTCTGTTGCCTCCGAACCTCTGCGGCCATCCAAGCGGCCGATCACCCGCGAGGCTGCCGAGCTCCCAGAAATCATTCGCCAAGCTCACGACAAGGGTTAGTTTTCTAACAACCCATGAAACTGAAATTCTGCGGTGCGGCAGGCACCACCACCGGTTCCCAGCATCTCCTCGAGGTCAATGGCAAGCGCATCCTCCTCGACTGCGGGCTCTATCAGGGCGTTCGCAAGCTCGCCTACGACATCAACTGCGGCTTTCCCCACTTCGATCCAGCCTCGATCGACTGCGTGATCCTGTCCCATGCCCACATCGACCACTCCGGCAACCTGCCGAACCTTTGCCGCAGGGGCTTTCAGGGAAACATCTACGCCACCGATGGCACCCGCGATCTTTGCCAGATCATGCTCGCCGATTCCGCCCACAT
>JAIYDT010000588.1 GCA_027487355.1 Verrucomicrobiaceae bacterium | reverse complement strand
GCGCCGTTCTCCTTCGGGTCCCAGCCCCAGAAGCGGCCCCAGGAATCGTTCGCCCAGATGCCACCGAGGACCGTGCCGGTGAGAGAAAGCAGCAGGGTGAGGCAAACGCAGCCGTAGGTGACCTTGGTGAGGCTGCGGCGCAGGTCGCGGTCACCGCCATCGAGCCCGAAGCCGCGGAGCAGGACATAGACGAAGGAAATGGCCGCCGTCAGCAAACCGCCCGCATAGCCGGCGGTGACGGTGATGACGTGGATGGTCAGCCAGTAATTCGAGTTCAAGACGGCAACCAGCGGATCCATGTGGTCCTTCGCCTCTCCGATCTCGAACTTGCGGGCCAGCAGCACCAGCCCAACCCCGACCCAAGGAGCCACGGCGAGGGCGAAGCGCTTCCGGGTGAGGAACTCAATGAACAAGGCGAGCGCGATCACCAGCGTGCAGATGAAGATGATCGTATCATAAAGATTCCCGATCGGAGGACGCTGCATGATGATGCAGCGTTGGATGATGGCGATCAAGCTGACCACGAAGCCGGAAGCCGTGGCGAGCGCACAGAGCCAGAAAAAGACTTTCCCGCTCGTCTTCCCGGCTGCCATCACCATGCCGATCGCAAGGAAGGCGCCGAGGAAGTAGAGCTTCAGGGCGTTCATGAACCAATCAGCCCGATAGTAGGAGGCCTCCAGCTCGACGGCTCGATACTGGTTGTCCTGCTTGGCGCGACCGATCAGGCGGGTGCTGAGTTTCCCAAGTTGGGCGCGGAATTCATCCTCGCTGGCACCGATGGCCTGGGTGGTGGCTTCGAGTTGCTTGATGTCGGCGATGGACTCCTCGGGATTCGCCGACTCCTGGGTCATCACGTTCATGATGGCATTGCCTGCACTGAGCCACACCGTGGAGTTGTCATCGCTGGGTGGCAGCAGGAAGAGTCCGAACTTGGAGAAGTTGGCGGCATCGAGGACCTGTTCGAGCAGGGCCTGGACATGTTCGGGAACCTTGCCGGTTTCCTTCTGGGACTTCGTGATGACATCGCGGATGATCGGCGCGGTCTGCATCACCGTGCTGAGCTCCGTGGCCCGCGAGCCCTGACCCTGTGGTCCCTGCATGGTGATCCCGGTGCGGGCGAATCCGAAGTAGCCGATCAGGCTTTCGAAAAGACGGACGTTGTAGGCGAGGTCGATGGTCTGGTTCTGAAAGGTGTCGCGCTTGGCGGACTCGACCGCCTCATAGGACTTGCCGAGCTCCATCAACTTGTCGCGGGCGGGTTCAAGGTCGCGGTAGCTGTAGCGGTCGCGCTTGTTTCCAGCAGTGATCCCGACGGCCTCGACGACGGCGGAGTTGTCGATGCGGAAGCTGGGGAAATCGACGGCGAGACTGGGGCGGAACAGGCAGTCGAGTAGCCAGTCGGTCGGCGCCAGTTCGAGTGTGGCAAAGGGCTTGGAGGAAATCTTCTTCTTATCCTGGTTCGGCGCGTCGATCTTCATCGAGCGCGATCCGTAGAGTCGCAGCATGGTGAAGCCGGCGTAGGTCGAGAAGGGCTTGATGCGTCCGCCGTCCTGGACCGGCAGTGTTTCCGCGAGTCGGACGGTTTCCTTCGACCAAGGCCGGTAGCCCTCGATCTTGCGAAGCGTGCTTTCCGGCCTCATGTCCCTGGCCAGCAGGGCCAGCACGGCGATGAGCAGGGCGATGACGACGCCGAACGCGATCCAGCGGCCGGTGAGTGATCGTTCAGGAGTGGCTTGCATGACGGAAACGGGAGCGAATGAAGAGGACGAGCTTGAGACCGAACTGAAGGATGAGTCCGACAACAACGACCCAGAGACTGTACTCCGGCCATTTGTCTGCAGGGTTTTTCACGACTTCGAAGACCGAGTAGAGCCTCTGCCCCGGACCAGCGCCTGGAGGGCCATAGCTGGCTTGGAAAAACGTCAGGCCCTCATAGCGCAGCGGCTCATTCATCTGGATGGTCGCGTCGGCCTTCAGGTTGTTCTCCGTGCGCGTCACCTGGCTGACGAATTTCTTGGGCCGGGTGGTGCCGTCATAGAACTCGGCGGTGAACTTGTTCAGCGTGAGGTCGAAGGGCATCACCCAAAGGCGTTTCCGCATGTCGAGGGTGAAGATCCGGTTGCCGTGGCGGAGGGTGAAGGGGTGGAAACTGGCTCCAGCGAGGATGATTCGATCGCCACGAGTGCCATCGCGCTCCACCACCTTCAAATAGCAGGCGGCGGTATTGGCCTCGGCGTTCTTCTCGCCGGGCTTGCTCTGGAGGAAATAGCCATCCGCCATCGGCTCGCCGTTCTCCGGGGCGCGCTCGGTGGCAGCGATCGGCTGGGCGTTTTCCAGGTAGCCGCCGATTTCGAGATCGAAGGGTAGATTGGGGAAGCGGAACAGTCGTGAACTGGTCTCAAGATCCTCGATCTGGGCCCCGCGGATCACGTGGATGGCGGTGGGCTTGTTGTCGATGATCTCGGCGACCTCGACGACGTATTCGAAGTAGTCCTCGGCGACGTTCGAGGTCTCCCCCTCCCCGACGGCGAGGTTGCCGCGTTCCGAGAAATGGTGGGTAACGCCACCGCCGACGAGCAGGATGATGATGCCGGAGTGCGAGATGATGTTCGGGATCTGCTTCAGGCCCTTGCGGATGCGGAGGATGCCGCCGAGGGCGAGGTTGACGGTGAGCAACGCGCAGACCCAGTAGCCGCCGGGCAGCGGGATGGGGACCGTCTTGCCATTGATCTCAGGCAGGATGAACGGGGCTTTCCAATCGAAGTACTTGTTGAGCGTGGCGTAAAGGCCGCTGTCGCGCTGCTCGAGGGTGGCCAGCCAGGTCAGGATGCCCAGAAGGAGCAGCAGCGAGGTGGCAAGGCCGAAGCCGGAAAGCCAGTCGAAGAACCGACGGACGAACGAAACGGGAGCCTTGGAGGAACTCTGGGAAGGTGAGGACATGGTCACTGGGCGATGGTCAGGCTCTTGGAGTAGGCTTCGAGGGTGGCCTTGGCGGTGGCGACCTCGGCTTTCGGGCCGACCATTTTCACGGTCAGGATGCGTCCGCCGAAATCCGCGACCACCCCGGCCAACGCGTAGCCGGATCGGGCGGGAGCGCCCATGCCTCCTGCGTAGTCGCCCTCGGCCTCGACCCACACGCCGGATTCCCCGGCGATGGGCACGCTGCGGAGTTCGGAAAGGCCTTTTTCATCGAGCTTGGTGGCATTGAACTGGCCGAGCCAGCGATTGACGTTGTCGAGAACCGAGCCGGAGGAAACCGAGACCCAGACTTCGCCGAGGCCGCTTTCGCCGAAGCGGTAGTTGAGCAGGCGGATCTGGGTGGCGGGCACGGCGAGCCAGCCTTCGGGGGTCTCGGCCCTGACCGGACTTGGCTTGGCATCGCGGAAGCGCTGGTCGCTGCTCGCGAAAAGCTTGGGCGCGGCATCCTTGCTGGTGAGCACCCGGGTTTCGGTCACGGTGACCTCCGCCGGAGGTTTCCGGCACGAGGAGATCGGGATCAGAGCGATCAATGCCAGAACAGCCGGGCTTTTCATCGCCGGGGCGATAGTCCCGCAATACAGGCCGCGCAAGGGGAAATCGGTAAGCTTCATGGGAGGTCAGTGAGGAGGAAGTCAGTGGTGGGTGAGGCTTGCGGACTGGGCTGGTGGCCCGTAGAAGCAGCCGTGGAGCCGATCCGATACTTCAACCGCCAGAGCGGAACCATCGAAACCGAGCAGGTGTATGGCGAGGCCTTTCTCCGCTGGGCGTATGGCACCCACCTCGGCCGGGCGACCCTCCATACGTTGGTGAAGCGCCCGTTTTTCTCAAAGTTCTACGGCTGGAGGATGGACCGCCCGGCTTCGGCGGCCCGGATCGCGCCCTTCATCCGTGACTATGGCATGAAGGTGGAGGACTTCGCGGACGATCCGGCCACGTTCCGGAGCTTCAATGAATTTTTCTACCGCAAGCTGAAACCGGATGCCCGCCCGATCGACAGGGATCCGGATTCGGTGGTCTTTCCGGCGGATGGCCGCCACCTCGGCTTTCAGAAGGCCTCCGCCATCGAGAGCTTCTTTGTGAAGGGGCAGCGCTTCAACCTGGCCGCCCTGCTCGGTTCGAAAGACCTGGCCGCGAGGTATGCAGATGGCGCGCTGGTGCTTTCCCGGCTGTGTCCGGTGGATTACCACCGCTTTCATTTTCCCGTCGCCGGTGTGCCCTCGGCCACCCAGGTGATCAACGGCCCACTGTTCTCCGTCTCCCCGATCGCCCTGCGTCAGAACCTGAACTACCTCTGGGAAAACAAGCGGACGATCACCCGCGTGGAGACCCTCAAGTTCGGCAACGTCCTCGTGCTGGAAATCGGGGCCACCTGTGTTGGCTCCATCCATCAGACCTTCACGCCCAACAAGCTCGTCCAGAAAGGCGCTGAAAAAGGCTACTTCGCCTTCGGAGGCTCCTCGACCATCACCGTCTTCGAGCCCGGACGGATCCAGCTCTGCGAGGACCTGCTGGAGCACTCCTCCCGGCAATGTGAACTCTACGCCCTGATGGGCAGTTGCATGGGGGTGGCCTGACCGCCTTCAACTGACTCATTGGAGTTTTCGGCCGCCATGGATCCCGGCTCCAGCTACGGATTGCCTTCCCGGCCATCCAACAACGCCGCAAGCAGTTCACTGACCGGCACGCTGGCGATGACTGTGAACTTGTCACTCATGGCATAGGGCAGGATGAGCTTGTCTCCATGAATGAGGGAGCCGCAGCTGTACACGACATTCGGCACGTAGCCCTCTCGCTCGATGCCTTCCGGTGAAAGCAAGGGCTCTTTGAGACGACCGATGACGCGCGTCGGATCGTTCAGATCCAACAGCACGGCACCGATGCAGTACTTCCGCATCGGTCCGACGCCATGGGTGATGACCAGCCAGCCGGCCTCCGTCTCGATCGGCGAGCCGCAGTTTCCCACCTTCACCGATTCCCAGACCTCGGCTGGCCGCATCAGGATCTGCGGGTCGCTCCAGTAGTGGATATTGTCCGAGAACATGATGAAGATATTCTCATCATCCTGCCTGGAAAGCATGACATAGCGACCATTGATCTTCCTGGGAAAGAGCGCCATGCCCTTGTTCTGCACCGCGCTGCCGTTGAGCGTGAGGATGCGGAAGTTGAGGAAATCCTGGGTCTCGATGAGTTGCGGCAGGATGGCGCGACCGTTGTAGGCGGTGTAGGTGGCGTAGTACATCACCGATCCATCCTCCTCGACGAAGCGGACAAAGCGCGCGTCCTCGATGCCGTTGCTCTCATTCGGCGAGACGGGAAAAATGATGCGCTCGCTCATACCGAGCTTTGAGCAGAATCGCAGCTCATAGTTCGAATCGGCCAACCACTGGACGCAGTCGAGGGTGCGCTTCAGTTCATGGGTCCCGGGATGGTTTTCGTGGCGGACCGTTCCCACGCTCTTGTCGAGATCGAGAAGGGTGAAGTCCTTGCCGAGCGGGGCCATCACCGCGTTGACGAACTCGTTGTCGAAGCCCATCTCGTGGAACTTGAGGATGAAACTCTTTTTCCGATAACTCGGGTTCGGCACGATTTC
>JAIYDT010000137.1 GCA_027487355.1 Verrucomicrobiaceae bacterium | reverse complement strand
CGAGCAGGCCCTCGGTCATGTTCACCTCGGCCGGAATCCGGATTTCGCGGGTGGCCTGATCGAAGGTCACCTCGCCAATCCGATAGTGGGTAGGATCAATTTTCTCAACGGCGGGTTTCACCGGCTCCATCTTCTGATCAGGAGCTGGAAGGCTGGCCGGCTCGACAGCAGGAGCAGTCGGCTCCGCCATCACCGCCAGCGGCAGCAGCGCTGAAATCAGGAAGAATGGGATTGATTTCATGGTTGCGGAAATGGAATCGGGTCAAAGGGTAACGCTCCCGAGCTCAGAATCTTTGAAAAAACTTGGAGGGATCAGCGATTCCTTCTTCGACGGGGCTCTCCTTCCACCGGAGGACCGGGAGCTGGCTTGGGCGGCGAAAGATTCAGAGCGGCGGCCATTTCACGCCAGCAAAGACGGGTCACACGATGAGTGAGCGCATCGACAGGATCCTCGGTGGTCTGAAGGATCAAAGGAGCGGAATAGGCGGTCTTACCGCTGAGCTGCGCCGAAACGAGCTTGTAAACCGTGCGCAACACCTGATCCCGAAGACTCGCATGTTCACTGAGCGTGAAAGAGAGCACTTCACTGGAAGGCGAATCCTTGGCCGGACCGGAAAACCAGACCGCGACGGGAGCAGGTCCCGAGGCATCCACCGCCTTCTTGCCGACCGCGATTTCCGCAGTGACGGAGACCACTCCGCCTGAAGCCTCGCCGATCAGATTCGCAGCCTCTTCAAGCAACGGCTTCAATGCCGGAGCCGTGGCTGGACCGGTCCCGGCATGGATTACAAGTGGAATCGAGCCTTCGGGGTCGATATTCCAGGAAGGCAGCGTCGGCCTCAGGCGCTTGATCGACTCAATTGCTTTGAACTGGGTGGCCGCATCAGCTTTTCCCAAATCCACGACCCGCTCCCAGGCGAGCAGGGCCCGTTGGAACGAGCCCTTGGCTTCGAGGGCGGTGGCTAGGCGGATCAAATGGTCAGCTCCCTGCTGGGAATCGACCGCGTAGGCTTCCAAGCCCGGAGCAGTCTCCAGGCTGCCGAGGTTGATTTCGGGCTCCTTGGGTGCTTCCGGCTCGATCGGCTTCGGAGCCGGGGAGCCTTGGGAATTCGACAACAGCGGAAAATCTTTCGGCGGAGGAGCGGTTCCCCCGATCTTCGCAGCCTGCTGTCGGGCCAAGCTGAGCTTTTCCGCACTGGGGGTGGCCAGGAAATCATAGTCCTTCGTGCCACTCCACCACGTGGCCGAGACGACGGCGATGGAAAGCAGGAGAACGATGAAAAGCGGGACTCGCACGCCCGAAAGGTGACTCGGAGCCGACTAGGCGAAAAGAGGAAATGCAAGCGACCGCCGCAAAAGCAAAACGCCCCGCCGGAAGAACCGGAGGGGCGTTTGCGAAACGGGAACCGATCAGGCGCGGTCTGCGGTCTTCACAAGGAGGGCGCGCTTGCCGACACGACCACGGAGGTAGTGAAGCTTTGCACGGCGAACCTTGCCCTTGGTGACGACCTCGATCTTCGCGATGCGCGGGGTGTGGAGCGGGAAACCACGCTCGACGCCTTCGCCGTAGGAAATCTTGCGGACGGTGAACGCGGCGTTCACGCCGGTGCCACGACGGGCGATCACGATGCCGGCGAAAATCTGGATACGCTCCTTGCCGCCTTCAACAACGCGGGTGTGGACCTTGATGGAGTCGCCGACATTGAAGTCAACGATATCCGTTTTCAACTGCTCTTGCTCGATTTTCTTGATGATGTCCATGGGTCCTCCTTCGCGGAAAGTTTTGGCTGCGCGGCAGGCCCTGGAGACAGGTCCGGCGTTGCGGGGCGGGAGAGCTAGTGGATCAGCGGGGCGATTGCAACCGCGAAATTCGCTTTCTCAGGCTTTTCCATACACGGCGGCGGGGTCGAAAGTCCGATCTCCCCCGGTGAATTCCAATCCAGGCGTGCCATCGACCGATTTCACCACCCGCCGGTAAAAGCACGAGCCACGCCCGGTGTGGCAGGCTCCGGCCCCCACCTGCTCGACGAAAAGAACCAGCGCGTCCTGGTCACAGTCGGTCCGGATCTCGACGATTTTTTGCACGTGCCCCGACGTCGCGCCCTTGTGCCAGTATTCCTTTCGCGAACGCGACCAATAGACCGCCTCACCGATTTCCAGGGTCCGGCGCAGGGACTCTTCGTTCATGTAGGCCAGCATCAGCGGCTCACGGGTCACGGAATCGATCGCCATCGCGGCGATCAGGCCATCGGCATCGAACTTCGGGGCAAAGGCAGGTCCTTCCTCGATTTCAGCCTTGCTGCCACGGGGGGCGAACGCGGAATTCATGGAGCGGACTGAAAGTTCGATACGCCCGGCAATCAAGCGCCAATGCGATCCGGTCCGATTTGGAACTTGGAACGCCCTCCCCCTTTCCACCAGCATCCCCGCGCATGGCCTACACCGCAGAGCGCGCTTACGAACTGGTCGAATCCGCCCACCAACGCGGACGCCTGGCGCATGCCTTCCTGATCAGCGGAGCCCCCGGCAGCGGCAAGGAACACCTCGCCGCCCGAATCATCGGACTCATCAATGGCGGCTCGTCCGGAGGCTTCGATCTCTTCGGCGAGCCAGTCGTCGTGGAAACCCCGCCGCTCGACGAACTCGAAGGCCCCTGGGTCCGCATCCTCCGTCCGCGCATGAAATCGCGGCGGATCTCGGTCGATGCCATCCGCGAACTCGAACGCCCGCTTCGCCTCGCAGCACCCGAAGGCACGTGGAAAGTCGGTGTCGTCGTCGCAGCCGAGCGGATGGGCAACGAAGGCTCCAACGCCTTTCTGAAAACCCTCGAAGAACCGCCCGACCGCACGATTCTCCTCCTTCTGACCTCCAATCCCCAGTCGCTCCTCCCCACCATCCTTTCCCGCTGCGTCCGCCTGCCTCTTATCGGTGGCACCAGCCTCGGAGCGGAGGGCGGTGCAGCACTCGTCGAAGCCCTCAACACCACCGCTTCCGTTGGCTTTGGAAATCCCCGTGTCGCCCTGACGATCAAGGCCATTTTTGGCTCGATCCTCGAAGAACAGAAAGCCGCCGCCACCGCCGCCTCCGACGCTGCGATCAAGGAGGAGGAACAGGCCTACAAGAACGTCACCGAAGGCGACTGGCTCAAGCGCCGCGAGGAATTCCACAAAGCCTCCGCCGAGTCCGACTACCTAGAATCCCGCGGCCGCCTCTTCGATGTCCTGATGGCCTGGATGGCCGACGTTTTGCGGGTGAAATCCGGTTCCGACGGCCTCGACTTCCCCGGCTCGATCGAAGCCATGCGCCTGATCGCGGAAAAGGAGACGCCGGACCGCTTGTTGCGCCGCATGGAAGCCCTGGAAGGCCTGCGTCGATCCCTCGACACCAACGCCCAGGAGCAGCTTGCCCTGGAGGTCGGTTTCCTCAAGGCCTTCGGTTGAAGAGTGACGAACCTCAAAGAACTCAGATAACTCAAAGGAACGACCTTTGATTGGTCCTTCTCACTTTGTGTTCTCTGTGGTTGTACCTTCTTTTTCTGTTTGTTAGAACTCGCCCACCGCGTGGTCGAACTTCATCCGCCCAGCGCCCGGAAGCCCTGGCGGATGCTCCAACGCAGTCCCCTCGATCCTCATCTTGCAAAAAGGGCGCTCCGTCGGCGGGCTGCGAGCAGTCCGTCATCTGAAGATCGAAGGGCAAATTTCCAGGCACAAAGGATTTTGATTTTCCGTTTTCCACTTTTCACTTTCCACCTCACCCTCCCTCCACACATGCAACGCTTTGCCAACAAAACCGCCGTGATCACCGGCGCCGGACGCGGCATCGGTCAGGAAATCGCCCGCGCCCTCGCCGCCGAAGGTGCCAAGGTCGCCGTCGTCAGCCGCAGCGAGTCGAGCTGCGGAAAGGCCGCCGAGGAAATCAATGCCATCTACCCTGGTGCCGCCACCGCCTATGCCGTCGATGTGGCCGACCACAGCGCCGTGCAGGATCTCGCCAAGCGCATCGGCGATGAACTCGGAACCATCCACATCCTCGTCAACAACGCCGGCGTCACCCGCGACGGACTCCTCATGCGCATGAAGGAAGAGGACTGGGACACCGTGCTCGACACCAACCTCAAAGGGGCCTTCAACACCGTCAAAGGCTTCATGCGCGTGCTCATGAAGGCCGAGGATCCCCGCATCATCAACATCGCCTCCGTCATCGGCCTCATCGGCAATGCCGGCCAGGCGAACTACTCCGCTTCCAAGGCCGGGCTCATCGGATTCACCAAGGCCGTCGCCCGCGAACTTGCCGGTCGCCAGGTGACCTGCAACGCCGTCGCGCCCGGATTCATCACCACCGACATGACCGACGAACTCAACGAGAAGGTCCGCGAGGAGGTCATGAAAAAGATCCCGCTCGGCAGCTTTGGAGACGTAAAGGACATCGCCGCCGCCGTGCTCTTCCTCGCCAGCCCCGCTGCCCGCTACATCACCGGTCAGGTGCTCGCCGTCGATGGTGGAATGACGATGTGAAGGGAATTTTCTAAGCACTAAATCCTGAATTCGAAACGAAGAGACTCTGCCGTTTCGGATTTCAAATTTCGAATTTCGAATTCTCTCCCCCTCATGGAATTGATCCTTCTTCGACATGGAAAAGCCGAGGATCGTCATCCCGAGGGTGACCGGTTCAGAGCGTTAGTTGAAAAGGGCTACGTCCAGGCCCGTCGTGGAGGTGAGCTGCTGAAAGCTGCGAACGGCGTGCCCGACATTGTTCTAACAAGTCCGCTGGTCAGGGCCCGTCAAACGGCCGAGGCTTTCTGCGAAGCGGCCGGCATTCCAAGTCCCGTTGTCCAGAACTGGCTGGCCTGCGGACTCGATCCGGAAACGGCGATTTCCGAACTGAAGGCCTACCGCGAGTTCGGGCGAGTCGCCATCGTGGGTCACGAGCCTGATTTCTCCACCCTCCTCCAGTGGATCCTCGGTGCCACGGGCGGCTCGCTGGAAATGAAGAAAGGCGCGCTGGCCTGCGTTGAGATACGACCTCCGACTCGACACGGCCGACTTCTTTACCTCATCCCTCCAGCCTTGGTCGGATGAGACATTGACCCACCAGTTGCGATCTCAGGGTTCGAAGGCCAGGGCAATGAGATTGCCGGATTCTATAAACCTCGTCAGCAGCAGCTTCGAGGCAACCTGGTAGGAGCCCTTCTTCGATTGATCGCGGATCTCCACCACCAGATCCTCGATCCCATCGCTGTTCTTGTCCGCGCGCTCGAGCACGGTGATCTGAAAGAGCCAATCGTCGGAATCAAATTCGACGCGCTTGTCCTCGACCTTGGTCGGCTTCATCCCCAGATCCGAAAAATACCGCATCCCTGAAGAACGTCGTGGACCCAGTGAACTCCGGAACGTGGTGACATCGAGTCGGTCCACGATGAACTGACCGACGTTCTTTTCAGGAATCATGGATTTCGCCGGGCGTTCAGGTTTATCTAACCCGAAGGCAAATGCAGCGAAGGGGATTGCTAGAACGACAATGCCTGCTGAAGGCCTGGAAATTAACATGTGGTGAATTTGGATAGTCGGTTTGAAGCCGCTGAGAAGACTGGAAGAAATGCTGATGAAATCAATCGGCATTCGAAAACGAAGGAACCTCCGATGCCGGTGACTCTCAGACCCTAACAATCGCTCCTTTACAAGAAATCCATCAACCGACGCCAACCCGCAAATCCCTCATGCTCCAGAGGATGCCGCTGGCGGGAGCTCCGGTGCCTTTCATTTTCCGTGCGCCGTCCTTGCGGCGCTTGCTGAAGCGTTCACGTGAGGCGCTGAAGGCTTCGTTGACGAAGGCCTTGCTGCCGATGACCGCTCCGTCGGTGAAGTAACGGACCTTGCGGCGAAGCATCGCTGCCATGCTTAGTTCGGGAAGAACGGTGCCGTTGTCTTGTGGGGTCGCATTCTGTTGGCCTTTGACCTTGGCTTTAAGCTGCTGCTCCGCCGCTGTTAGATCCGCCTCACCGCTCTTGCGCTGCAGGGCCAAGCCCATCATCTGGCGGTAAATCTTCGCCGCATCCTGCCACTTTCCGGCCTCGAACCCGGCACCTCGATGGCTCAGGCAGGCTCGCACCAAACCTTCGCGGGCCTTCTTGCCGTT
>JAIYDT010000169.1 GCA_027487355.1 Verrucomicrobiaceae bacterium | reverse complement strand
CGTCCAACAAGCAGGATCAGGAATCGACCAACTGCGTCAAAACGTCCATGGGGTAAAACCCTACCCGGTGGCGAGGCTGATGGCTCGCTGGTAGGGTTTCACCCCATGGTTGGCGGGTTGGAGACGGATGAGTTTGGAGTGCATGAACAAACTCGAAATCAAAGGCGACTGGAACATCATCAAGGGCCTGCTCAAACAGAAGTGGGCGAAGCTCACTGACCATGACCTCGACTTCATCGAAGGCCAGCAGGACGAACTGCTGGGACGCATCCAGAAGAAGACGGGTGAAAGCCGTGAGGCCGTGGAGGCTGCGGTGAAGGAGTATTCCTCGGTCAAGCATTCAGGCAAAGGCCATTGAGCCGCACGCATCCGCCCTGACGATCGTTGGCGGTAAGCCTGCGTGCAGGTGGTTATTGGAGTGTCGGTTAGCGGCGGATTCCCTGATGAACCTGAAAGCCAGGTCTGGAGCGGCAACTGATCCGCCTCAGGTCTGGCATTCTTCTTCAAGGACTTGGCACTTCACACTTTACACTTCCCACTCGGTATGGTGGAGGCAACCTTGAAGCATGTTTGTTGACCATATCCGAATCCTGGCGAAAGCCGGCGACGGAGGAAACGGAACCGTTTCCTTTCGGCGAGAAAAATTCATCCCGCGCGGCGGCCCGGATGGCGGCGATGGCGGGAATGGTGGCGATGTGGTTCTGGTGGTCGATCCGTCCACGGACAACCTCCGGCAATTTTTCTATGATCCGAAGTTGATCGCCCAAAATGGCAATGCTGGCGGCGGTTCCCGAAAGACCGGCAAGAGTGGCAAGAAGATCATCGCACGGGTTCCACCGGGAACCGTGGTGTATCGCAGCAATGCAGGAACGGTCGCCGAGGCGGTCGAGTTCGAGCGCAGCGACGAAGGCATCGACCTCGAGCCCATTGCCGACCTCACCGAGAATGGCCAGGAGTTCGTGATGTGCCATGGCGGCACCGGCGGGAAGGGAAACTGGAACTACAGGACGTCCACCAACCAGGCCCCACAGGAGCACACGCTCGGCACTCCGGGGGATGCGGGCATTTTCTACTTCGAGCTGCGCCGCATCGCGGATGTGGGCCTCGTCGGCTTCCCGAACGCGGGAAAGTCCACGATCCTTGGAAAGCTTTCCCAAGCGAAGCCGAAGGTGGCCTCATATCCGTTCACGACCCTTCAGCCGATGGTGGGCGTCGTCGAATTTCCAGGCTTCCGCCGCTGCACGATGGCGGACATTCCCGGCATCATTGAAGGCGCACATGACAACCGCGGGCTCGGACACGAGTTTCTCCGTCACATCACCCGCTGCCGGGTGCTGCTGTTCGTGATCGACATGGGTGGCGTCGATGGGCGCGACCCGATCTCGGATCTCGAGATCCTCCGCAAGGAGGTGAAGGAGTATGACGAGGAGCTGGCGCGCTTCCCGTGGAAGATCGTGGCGAACAAGATGGACGTCGATGGCGCGGAGGAGAATCTCGCGGCTTTCAAACTGCGTTTCCCGAAAATCGACATCATCCCGATCGCGGCCGAGCTGGATGTGGGACTCGATGACCTGAAGCAGATGCTCGACAACGAGGTCGCCTACAAGTTCACGAAGTGAGCCTGGCATGAATCCGGCCGACCATTCGCTGCACCGGGTGTTCGTCTATGGCACGCTGCGTCCTGGTGGCTCGAACCATTTCCGCATGGCGGGGGGACGATTCATGGGAAAGGGATGGGTGAAGGGCAGACTTTATCGCATCGACTGGTATCCGGGGCTGACGCTGGATGAAAATGCCGGGGAAGTGATGGGCGAGATTTTCGATGTGACGACTGAGCAGCTCCGCGAGCTGGATGTCTTCGAGGGGCTTTCCGCCGGGGAGGTGGAAGGCAGTGAATACTGTCGCGTTCTAACAGAAGTGACGGATGGGGAGAAGACGACCCATGCCTGGGTTTGGGAATGGATCGGGCCGGTCGATGAGACGAGCCTCATCGCCAGTGGTGATTGGCTGGAGTAGGCCTTCGGAGTCCAGCCCTTCAGGGAGACACTTCAGACCCACCTGAAGACGGAACTCCGAATGAAGAACCGCCTGAAGGCGGAACTACGAACCAAGAGCCCCTGAAGTGAACGAGTCTCAGGCCTCGCGGCCGCAGCACTGCTTGAACTTCTTGCCGGAGCCGCAGGGGCAGAGGGCATTGCGACCGGTGGTCTCGATGTCGAAGCTCGGCTTGCGCTTGGGCAGGTTGAGCTTCAGCACGGTGCCTTCCGGAGATGGCAGCGTTTCTGGATTCACGTTGGCAGAGCTGCCGGTGGTGGCGATGTTGTCGTAGCCGATGGCGGATTCGTCCGGTCCATGGAGTTCCTGCGGCATGCTCTGAAGTTGGCGCAGATAAGCCTCGAGATTGGAAGCGGAGCGGAAGAGGTTCTGGAGGGCCTCCTGATCGATGCTGGCCATCAGTTGGACGAACAGCTCGTAGGCTTCCGTCTTATACTCGATGAGCGGATCCTTCTGGCCCTGCGCACGGAGGCCGACGCCTTCGCGAAGGGCGTCCATGTTGTAAAGATGGGCCTGCCACTGCTTGTCGATGGCGACAAGGACCATGCGGCGCTCTTCCTGGTCGAGCACTTCCGGCGGGAGGTTCTCGATGCGGAGTTCATAGGTCTCCTTGACCTTGTCCACGAGCATCTGGGCGATCTCCTCGGCACTGCGGGGAGCGTCCACGAGCTCGGAAGCATCGAGGCGGATGGGCAGGGTGGCATTCACCCAGTGAAGCAGTTCGGTGTAGTCCGGTGACTCGCCATCGCGGTCGGCCAGGTATTCGGAAACCTTGGCGGGAATGACCTTGTCGATGGTTTCGTTGACCAGATCACGAGGGGTCTCGGTGGTGAGGACTTCGTTGCGATAGCCGTAAACGACCTCGCGCTGCTTGTTCATCACGTCGTCGAACTCCAGCACTCGCTTGCGCCAGGTGTAGTTGCGTTGTTCAACGCGCTTCTGGGCAGTCTCGACCGACTTGTTCAGCCAGGAATGCTCCAGGGCCTCGCCCTCCTGCATGCCAAAGCGCTCCATCATGGCGGTCATGCGGTCCGCAGCGGCGAAGTTGCGCATGAGGTCATCCTCGAAGGAGATGAAGAACTGCGAGCGGCCGGGGTCGCCCTGGCGCGCGCAACGGCCACGAAGCTGGCGGTCGACGCGGCGGGATTCGTAGCGTTCGGTGGCGATGACGAAGAGGCCACCGAGTTCGGAAACGCCCTTGCCGAGTTTGATGTCGGTGCCGCGACCGGCCATGTTGGTGGAAACGGTCACGCCGCCGAGCTGGCCGGCGTTGGAGATGATTTCGGCTTCCTGCTGGTGATACTTCGCGTTGAGCACCGCGTGCGGGATCTTGCTGCGCTTCAGCATGCGCGAGACGGTTTCCGAAGCTTCAACGGAGGCGGTTCCAACGAGGACCGGCTGGCCCTTGGCGTGGGCTTCCTCGATCTTGGCGATGACCGCGTTGTATTTCTCGCGGCGGGTCTTAAAGACCTGATCGTTCTCGTCCTTGCGGGTGTTCGGGCGGTTGGTGGGAATCGGCAGAACGTCGAGCTTGTAGATGTCGTGGAACTCGGCGGCCTCGGTCTCGGCGGTGCCGGTCATGCCCGCGAGCTTTTCGTAAAGGCGGAAGTAGTTCTGGATGGTGATCGTGGCGAAGGTCTGGGTCTCCTTTTCAATGAGGACGCCTTCCTTGGCTTCGACGGCCTGATGGAGTCCGTCCGACCAGCGGCGGCCCGGCATTTCGCGACCGGTGTTTTCATCGACGATGCAGACCTTGCCATCGGTGACGACGTACTGGACGTCCTTTTCGTAAAGGCAGTAGGCCTTGAGGAGCTGGGAAATGTTGTGGATCTTCTCGGCCTGGGTGTCCATGCGACGCTGGCAGGCTTCCTTGTTTGCGATCTTCTCGTCCTCGGAGAGGTCCTTGTTGGTGTCGATGTCGGCGAAAAGGGTGCCGAGATCGGGAAGGGTGAAGGACTCCGGATCGCCGGGGGAAAGATACTCGCGTCCCATTTCCATGAGGTCGGAGTCGTGGCCCTTCTCGTCGATGGTGAAGTAAAGCTCCTCCTTGATGGCGAACAGTTCCTTCTTCTGGGCATCCTGATAGAAGGAAAGCTCGGTCTTTTCCAACTGGCGGCGGATGTCCGGGTCCTCCATCTGGCGCATCAGCTGGCGGTTGCGCGGCTGGCCGAGCTTGATCTTGAAGAGGCAGCGTCCGGCGGCATCGCGATCGCCTTCATCAAGCAGCTTCTTGGCCTCGGCGGCGAGGTCGTTGCAGAGCTGGGTTTGGCGCTTCACGAGCTGCTCGACGAGCGGCTTGTATTTCTCAAACTGGTGGCTCGATTGCGAGGACGGACCGGAAATGATCAGCGGCGTGCGGGCCTCGTCGATGAGGATGGAGTCCACCTCGTCGATCACGGCGAGGTAGTGGCCGCGCTGGACCTGTTCCTCCTTGGTGGAGGCCATGCCGTTGTCGCGGAGGTAGTCGAAGCCGAATTCGGCGTTGGTGCCGTAGGTGATGTCACAGGCATACTCGGCCCGGCGTTCCCAAGGTGGCATCTGGTTCTGGATGCAGCCGACGGTCAGGCCGAGATACTTGTAAAGCGAGCCCATCCACTCCGAGTCGCGTCGTGCGAGGTAGTCGTTGACCGTCACGATGTGGACGCCGAGGCCGGTGAGGGCGTTGAGGTAAACGGGCAGGGTGGCGACGAGGGTCTTGCCTTCACCGGTCTGCATTTCCGCGATCATGCCGCGGTGGAGGGCGATGCCGCCGATGAGCTGGACGTCAAAGTGGACCATTTCCCAGGTCAGGTCGTGGTCGCACACGGAGATGGTGCGGCCGGACATGCGGCGTGCGCCGTTTTTCACGACGGCGTATGCTTCCGGAAGGATCTGTTCGAGATACTTGGCACGCGATTGGATGAAGGTGTCCTCGATCTCTCGGAATGCGGCCTTGGCGGCTTCGATGGAATCAACATTGGACTCGACTGAAGCTGGAAGCTCGGGATGCTCCTCGCGGAGAGGGGCCAGGCGACCTTCGATGATGGCCGCCTGCTCGGCGAGCTGGGCGGGCTCCATGCGTTCCAGCACCGGCTTGGCGGCGATCTCCAGAGCGTGATAGCGGGAAAGGTGTTCCTTCCACTTGGCGGTCATCTCGAGAAGCTTCGACTCCGGCTCGCGCTGAAGGGCCTCCTCGATTTCATTGATGCGACTGACAGTCGGACGAATCCGGCGCAACTCGCGCTGGTTCTTGCTGCCGACGATTTTCTGGAGGATCCACTTGATCATGAGAGAAATAGCGCGAATTCGACGCGGAAACACCGCGTCGGGGCGGAGTCCATACACTGCCGCCGCGCCATGTGCAAGCGGCACGGTGGGAAGGTTTTTGGGGTCGTTGGGAGGCTGGATGTGGCAAAACTGGCCGGCGTGGTCACCTGATCATCTGGTCGCCCTTTCACCGCTCTTTGCCCAGATGGGCCAGTTCTGCTCGATGGCGACAAGCCGGTCACTCACGAACAAGCCAACTGGACGCTGTTTGGGTTCCTCGAGACTGAAAGATGTTTGGGTGAAGCGGTAGACCAAACCATCGGGGAAGTGCTTCATCATTTCAGACTCGATGCTTTGATCCAAGCCGCCCAATCGCAAAAGAGCTGAAAGATCAGAAGGAGGAGGGCTGCCCTGATCAAAACTTGCCTGCTCAAAGCCAATCTTGGCAGAGTAAAAGATGGAGATGAAGGTGGCCTCCCGAGTCCATTTCTCCGCTCGCAATCTGCGATCTTGAAGCATTCCCCCCGCCACGATTGCAGCGAGCAGGAGGACGCTCAAAATCAAAGCATTGATTTTGGGCATGAAGAGAGATGTCGATCAGATCGTCATCGCATGGAAACCACCGTCCACGATCATTTCCGTTCCGGTGATGAAGGAGCCTGCCTTGGCGGAGGAGAGTAGGATGGTGGCACCGATGAGCTCCTCGGCGTTTCCGAAACGGGAGGCCGGGGTCTGGCGGAGGATGTCGAGGACGCGGGACTCATCGAGGACCTTGCGGTTCTGCTCGGCGGGGAAGAAGCCGGGGACGAGAGTGTTGACGCGGATGTCCTTGTCGGCCCACTCGCGGGCGAGGTTGCGGGTCAGGTTGTGGACGGCGGCCTTGGAGGCGGAGTAGGTGAAGACGCGCGAAAGCGGGTTCAGTCCGGAAATCGAGCCGAGATTGATGATCGAGGCCGGCTGGTTGTTCTCGACGAAGTAGTTCCCGAAGACCTGGCAGGAGCGGAAAATGGCGGCGAGGTTGGTGTCCATGATCCGGGCGTATTCCTCCTCGGTGATCTGGAGGAAGGGGGTGGGGGAATTGGTGCCGGCTCCGTTGATCAGGATGTCCACCTGGCCGGAGCGTTCGAGGACGGTGTCGAGCAGGTGCTGGAGCGACTCGCGCGAGGTCACATCGACCGGGACGAAGTAGCCCTTTCCGCCGTGGCTTTCGATTTCGGCGAGGCGCTTCTCGGCCTTTTCCGGAATGCGTCCGCCGAGGACGACCTCGGCACCAGCGCGGGCGAGGCCGACGGCCATGGTGCCGCAGAGTTCACCGGTGCCGCCGATGACGACGGCGGTCTTGCCCTGGAGGCTGAAGAGGTCTTTGAGGAAGGAGATGGGTTGCATGGTGGTGGAAGTAGAGGTGTTACTTTTTGACAGGATCGACAGGATTTTTCAGGATTGGACGAGCGAATTCAGAGGCTGGGATTGACCTAATGATTTCCAATTTCCGATTCACGTTCTTCATCTGTGTCCATTCCGGTGCATCTGTGGTTCAATGACCGTTCCTCCGTGATCAGGCGCGGGCGAGGGTGGCGGTGTCCCAGGTCGGGAGGCCGAGGGAGGTGGAGAGTTCGTTGAACTCGGCGATTTCCGCTTCGGTGAAAAGCAGGCCGTTGGCAGCATCGGAGCGCTTGCGGAACTCGGCTTCAAGCTGGCCGGGGAGCATCGCCTTCTCATTTCCGTGGCCGAGGATGTCGTCGAGGACGGCCTTGAGGTTGCCCTTCTGGTCGCGTCCCTGGGCGAAGCCGCTGCCGGAGATGGCATCGGGATGGATGACCTGGAAGTAGAAGGCGGAGGTGCTTTTTTCTCCGGGGATCGAGGTCTGACGGCCGCGGATGGTGGGCAGCGAACCGCCGATCAGGCCGCCGAAGATTTCGTTGATGAGGGCCATGCCATAGCCCTTGTGGGCTCCGAAGGGCAGGAGGGCGGCCACTGCATTCGGGTCGGTGGTGGGATTGCCATCCTTGTCCACGGCGGCTCCGGGAGGGAGTTGCTTGCCCTCGCGCTTCAACACCTGGACGCGACCCATGGCGACGGTGGAGGTGGCCCAGTCGATGACGATCGGGTAGCCGACGGCCTCGGTGGTGGGGATGCCCCAGGAGTGCGGGTTGGTGCCGAGGGTGGGGAATTTACCTCCGAAGGGCACCACCTCGGCGAGGGTCGAGGTGCAGTTGGTGTAGGCGAAGTAGCCGCGCTCGGCGGCTTCCATCACGTAGCCGCCGCCCCAGAGGTAGTGGAAGCAGTTGTCGATGGAGACCTGGCCGATGCCGAACTGGTCGGCGAGCTCGATGGCGCGGTTGATGGCGCGATAGGCAACCGATTGGCCGAGTTTCTTGTTGGAATTCCAGATTTCCGACGCAGCGAAACGGGAAGGTTTCACCTCGATTTCCGCACAGGGGACGCAGCCGCCGACCTCGGAGCCGAAGAGGTGATCAAGGTGCAGGGCCTTGAGGGCGTTGTGGGTGCGGATGCCGTGGCGGGAGGCTTCTCCGGCGAGTTTGGCTCCTTCGACCGCTTCATCGTGGGAATAGCCGCGGGATTCATAAGCGCGGATGACGAGGGTGTCGTGGGCGTCGCGGGGAATGACGAGGAATTCAGACATGATGTTCAGCGTGGTGGGATTGCGGGCGACGAGATTGGCAAGACGCTCGTGGATGTCGAGCCGGATGGCGTTGGGCGAAGGTTTCAACGCCATGAACTGACTGTCCAGCAAAGCAGTCGGGCGATTTGAACTTTCAGGCCGAAAAGAAAACAGCGCGGCAGGAGGATCCCGCCGCGCTGTTGGTTTTTAGGCTTGGTCGATCAGATCATGGGGTATCGCTGACCTTGGCGCGGAGGAAGGCATTGGAAACCGATGGAACGGTGCCTGGTGCGCGGAAGGTGCGATACGTCCAACCAGTGGAGAGCGTGGGCAGTCCGATCTGAATGGTGGTGGCGTCTCCGCCGGTGACTTCGGTGATCGTGCTGGCGAAAGTGCCAAGATCCTCATCGCCCTCGACGCGGTAGTAAAGGGCATCCACCAGGGCGGAGAGTTGATCTCCTGAAGAAGCCGAGAAGGTGGCTCCATTTCTCACCGGCAGGGTGAGGGTCAGGACCTCATCTCCTCCAACGGTTCCGATCTTGCCGACGATCTTGCCATCATTGGCGCCCGAGAGCGGGTCGCCGTCGAAGGCGAATTCGTAGAGGTTGTTCTTTCCGTCGTTGTCTGGGTCATCGCTCTTGGCGTTGTTGGCTCCGGTGAGTCCCTTGGACGTGGCCCAACCGCTGAAGGGATCGCCGGTGACGATACTGATGACGCCGGTCGATTCGAAGGCCGAGGTATCCCACGCCAGACCACCGCCGAGTGCGGGGAGGATCAGGTCAGTGGCAACGTTGAAGTTGGCGACATCGATGGGCCCGGTGGAGTTGATCAGGTCGAACGATTGGCCGAGGGTCGGAGTGAGTCCGGTGACATTGACCGTGATCGTGCCATCCAGCACAAGGGCTCCGGAGACATTGAGGGCATCATAGTTGACGCCTCGAGTGCCAGTGGCCGGGAGCTGGAAGGTGACGGACGAGGTGGAAGCCACCGTGACGGTTGACAGGGTGATCAAACCGACACCCGTGCCGCCCGGGGTGACGCTGCCCGCGAGGGTGGCGGCTCCAGTGGTGCCGCTGCCGGTGAGGGTGCCTGCGGTGCCGACGCTGATGGCGTTGGTGACGGTTTGGCCTCCCAGGTTCAGCGAGCCACTTGTGACGGTAGCGGAGCTGGTGCCGAGGGCGGACGCATTGCCGAGGACAAGCGTGCCGCCGTTGACGGTGGTGTTGCCAGAGTAGGTGTTTGCGCCGGTGAGGGTCAACTGACCCGAAGCGACCGCCAGACCGACCTTGCGAGTGCCTCCGGAAACGGAGTCCACGATGGTTCCGGCGAAGGACGAGGTGCCGGTGGTGGTGAGCACCGAGTCCGTCGTGGTGGAGCTGTTGCCGATGGTTGCGGCATTGGCACCTTTGGTGATGCCGACGAGGCTCTGGTTGAAGCCGTTGAGGTTGAGGGTGGCACCTCCGGAAGCGCCGAGTGTCACAGTTGCAGTGGTGGCAAGTCCGTTGTCAGCCCCGACGATGGTGGTGCCTGTCGAAAGGAGCGACGCGTAGCCCGTGCCGCCGCCGGAGAATCTCACCACTCCATCCCGCTGGGAGAACGGCGAGGCGGAAGTGATCGCTCCTGCGAGGTGAAGGACGGTCCCGGTGGAGGCCACGAAATGTCCACCTGCCGAGGGGCCTCCGTTGATGGTGATCGGTCCACTGATTGTGGCCGTTCCAGAGCCCCCAGTGGATTCAACAACCCCTCTTCCAGTGGCCCCAGGGCCGCTCGCGATCGTGATCGGATTGGCGATGTCGAGACCCGCAGCAACCGTGAGGCGCAGGCCGCCGTTGATGTTGACTGATCCAGTGCCGAGGGCTGAGTTGCTGGTTGTGGCGCTGAGAACGCCGCCACTGACCAGAATGCCTCCGCTGTTGGTATTGTTGCCTGAGAGGGTCAGGGTGTTTCCGCCAGTCTTAGTCAGGGCACCCGTGCCGCTGATGACCCCATCAATGCCCAGGTTGAATGCCCCTACCGAGGTATCGATCACTCCGGTTCCCGTCATGCTCACTGGACGTGTGGAGGCAGACGTGAAGGTCGCTCCGGCCTGCAGGGTGCCACCGTTGAAGACCAGGGTGTTGGTCGCGCTGGCGTCACCCAAGGCGCTGGAGGAATTCACGTTCAGGGTGCCGGCGCTGATTGTGGTCGCACCAGCAAAGGTGTTGGAACCGGTGAGGCTGAGGGTGCCTGCTCCAGACTTGGTCAGTGTGCCTGTGGCCGACAGAGCATTGCTCAGCACCTGGGCAACGGTGATGTCCCTGCCCGTGGGCACATTGAACTTCGCACCATTGGCAGTCAGGTAGGCATTGGTGAAGGTGCCAGCCGGCAGGTAGGTGGCGCTCGCCGCTGCGGGAGAAAGGAATCCCGTGGTGGAGTCGAACGTGATGGTGGCCGTCGAGCCGGATCCCTTGGCATTCGTGGGGAACGCCGGGAGGGTGACCTGGGCAGTGCTTCCGATGGTGATGACGGAGGTGCTGCTGTTCGCGCCTGAAAGCGCATTGAAGGTCGTAGCGGCGAAGCTGCCCCCCGTGAGGCTCAGCGTGGAATTGGCACCGGCATTAGAGGTCGCGCCAGCAGCGATTCCGCTCATTTGCAGGATGCCGACCGTGGCCGTTCCCCCGGTCTGGCTGAAGGTTCCGGTGGTGTTCGTCGCCACGTTGTTGTCCGAACGACCGATCTGCATGGTCGAAGTGGCGGCCATGGCCAGGTTTCCGTTGCCACTGAGGTTGAAGACGCCGGTCGTGCCGGTATTGACTCCAAGAAGCACTCCCGTTCCACCTGCGATGGTATTCAAGGTGCCCCCGCTCAGGTTGTAGGTGCCGGTGGAATTGCTTCCTGACGCCGTTCCGGTGCCGAGGTTGCCGAGGAGCAATTGATTGGTGGCGGTGGTCAGGCTGCCGCCGGTTTGGTTCACAATTCCGGCGACGGTGTTGTTTCCTGAGCCCACAACCGTGGATGTGCCGAGATTGAAGGTACCATTGGTGATGTTCAGGGTGCCAGTGCTGCTGGCCAGATTGCCAACCGTAATGCCTCCGGTAGCAGTCGCCGTTCTCGCCCCGGAAAGCGTGAGCGTGCCCGAACTGACGGTGGTGCCACCGGTGTAGGTATTGGCACCGGAAAGTTCCAGCGTGCCGCCGCCGATCATGGTGATTGACCTGCTCGCACCGCTGATGACTCCGCTGATCGTCAGGCTGGTGCTGGTGGCGGGTTGGGCCGCCACGTTGCTGAGCAGCACGACGTTTTCCGCAATGGTGTGGGACCCGGAGGTCACGGCGACCGAAGCGTTGCTGGCCGCGTTGTTCAGGGTCAGGTTGTTGCTGCCATTGGTTCCGATGGTGTAGTCGTAGGTCGGGTTGTCGAACCGCAGGAAGGCAAGGCTGTGGGGGGTATCCACAGCGATCGTGGCATCGCCCGTGATGGCGGAGCCGAAGAGGGCCGCATCACCGGAGACGGTCGGCTTGTAATTGGTCCAGTTGCCTGCTGTGGCGCTGGGGTTTCCGTTGCTCCAGTCGCCATCGCCCGTTTGATTCCAGATGCCTTCGTCCAGCGAGGCGGTCACCGTGATGGTGTTCGTGCCGATGGTCGGTGTCAGGATGGCCCTGCCAATGGTCTGGCCGGAAATGGTGTATGGGCCGCTGTTGGTGATCGGGTTGGTGGAGGTCAGCAAGGTGTAGGTGCTGCCATTTGAAACCGCGCCGATCGCGTTGAAGCTGAAGGCGCTGTTGGCCGTCAGGGTGAAGTCCTGCACATTGATCGTGTCGTTGACACCGGTGCCGACATCAAAGCTGATGGTGCCGCCGCCCAGGGTCAGTGGCTTGCCGCTGAGATCCAGGGTGGATGCGGCGGCAGCGGTGAATCCGAGGCTTCCAACTGCCTCAACCGTGACACCGCTGGTCGTGAGTGTTCCTGTCGCCGCCGCCGAGTTCAGCTGGAGCAAGCCGCTGGAGATGAGGGTTGGACCCGTGAAGGTGGCCGCACCGGTCAGGGTCAGCGTTCCTAGTCCGGACTTGGTCAGGCCGCCGTCCGTGGCGTCGTCTGCCGGGATGCTGGAGTGAAGCAGAGGTTGGGCGACAGTGACGTTGAAGCCGTTGGTGTCGATCCTGGCACCGCCATTCCGCACGTTGGCGGTGGTCAGACCCTGAAGGTAGGTCGTGCTGGTGAGCCCCGCTCTCAGGAGGCCTCCATTGAAGTTGAAGGTGGCGGAGGCTAGCGCTCCAGTCTTCCCGATGTTGCGTCCGATCGCAAAGGTGCCTCCGTCAAGATTGACGACACCCACACAGGTCGCGTTGCTGTTGCGGCCGATGTCGAAGACCCCGGCTCCAGGATTCACCGTGACGAGTCCGGTTCCGCTGATCGTCAAGGTTCCGGTTCCTCCAGCAGCGAAGCCAACTCCGAATGTGTTGGAGCCGGCAGTGGTGACCGAACCTCCGGAGACATTGAGAGTTCCATTGCCGCCATTGCCGATTCCCCAGCCATTGGTGGCATAGTTGACCGAGACCGAGCCGCCGGTCACATTCCAGGTGCCGGATCCACCCGCGGTTCCAAGGAAGATCGCCTGATTGTTTGGGCCGCTGAAGGACAAGTTGCCACTGGTGTTCAGGATGCCGCCGGAATTGATCGCAGCGCCTCCACCGCCTGTGGAGGTGTAGTTGCCTGCGACATTCGCCACGGTGGAACCACCGCTGACCGTGAACACGACATTGCCGGCTGTGGTGACCGATCCAGTGGATGGGATTTCCAATGTGCCTGCCGAGACAGTCGTGGCACCCGAGTAGGTGTTGGTCCCGGAGAGGGTCAGCGTGCCGCTGCCGTCCTTGGTGACAGAGCCCGTGGTGGTGGTGATGGCACCGGAGATGGTGACGTTTCCTGCACCGCCAACGACTAGATTCTGCGCGCTGCCGGTGACGGCGGTCAAGCCGCTCAAGGTAAGGGTGCCGCTGTCCGAATTGATTCGGGACTGGGCAGCCAGGGTGATGGTTCCACCGTAGGAGTTGTCACCGGAATAGTTGCGCAAGGCTCCCGTGTTGCTGATGCCGCCGCCATTGATGGTGAGAGCCTCAGGCCCCACCATGAAAGCGCCATTGGAACCGTCGAGCTCCAGAGCACTGGCGCCCGATTGGGAGGTGCCACCGCTGACAGAGCCGAGTGCCGAGGCATTCGTGATGCTCAGAATGCCGGAGGTGATGGTGGTCAGTCCACCATAGGTGTTGGCACCTGTGAGAACCAGGGTGCCGGCACCGGCCTTGGTCAGGCTGCGGTTGTTTCCGCTATCACCAATGATCCCTCCAACGGTCAGGCTGCCTGCGGATGTGGTCAGGGCCAGGCTGTTGTTCAAGGTGACCGCACCGGTGCCGAGATCGAGGCTGTTGCTGCCGGTGAAGGTGAAGTCACCATTCCAGTTCTGGACGTTGTTGTTGCCGAGAACGGTGCTGCCAGCCGTTGCATCGATGATGGTGCCGGCTCCGATGGTGAAGGTGCCGGTGCCCAGAGCACTGGCGCTTTCGAGTTTCAAGGTTCCGCCAGAAAGCGTGAACGCACTGGAGCCGGAGTTGTTGCCGCCGAGGGTCAGTGGTCCGCTGTTGGTCTTGTTGACTGCACCGTTGAAGGTGGTGTTGCCGCTGATGATCAGCCTACCCGACGGATCGACATCCCAGGTCTGGGAGGTGGCGACGGTGAGCGGGGCCGAAATCGTTGCGTCTCCGCCGCCGCTGAGGACCCGGATGCCTCCGGAGGTGCTGAGCGGTGAAAGCACCAGGGAGCCACCGGAGCCAGCGTCGATCGTCACGGCGGTCACGCCGGAGGGAACGTTCGAGAACTGGAGGCTATCGATAGTGAAGGCCGCGTCCAAGGTGGTGGTGATGGTGTTGGAGACCGTTGGAGCACCGGTTGCGCTGAGGACGACCGTATCGGTGGAGACGGGCTTGCCGGATGAATCGGTCGCACCGCCGGAATCGCTGGTCCAGTTGGCTGGACCGGCTCCCAGGGTGTTCCAGGAGAGGTTCTGGCCACCGCGCCAGTAGATCGGCGTGTAGTTGGTGACGGTCACGCTGACCAGGTTGTTGGTTGCGTTGATCGTGTAGTTGAACCCATTGGGAGCCGAGCCCAAGGTGTAGGTGGCGCTGGCAAGACCGCCGCTGGAGGAGCTGATGAGATTGTAGGTGCCCGCTGCCACGCCGCCGCCCGTGCTGAAGAGGTTCAGGGTGACGACTCCGCTGGTGACCGCCGTGCCGCTGGCTCCGAGGTCGATCCTGTCATTGGCGGCACCGTCGAGTTCGAAGCCGAGTTGTGCTCCGCCGGTGACGTTGAGTGCGCCGGTGGCATTGGCGAGGGTGAGAACTTCCGTCGCAGAATTTCTCAGGTCCAGATTTCCGGTGGCGCTGACGGAAATCGTGGCGACACCGGAACTGCCGAAACCGGCTTGGAGGGTGCCGTCATTCACGGCCACGCCGGCCAATCCGCCGTTGAGGGAGGTGCTGCCGCTGATGGCGACTGCACCGGGACCGGTCTTGACGAGATTGCCGCCAGAGCTGGTGGCGCTTGAAATGGTCAGGATGCCGGTGGCGTTCGAGGCATTGACCGTACCGGCAGAGGCACCAATCGCAATCGGACGGTTCAGGGCGTTCGTGCCCGAGGCTGTGTAGCTGAGGCCGCCACCGCTGAGGTTCACGACGGTGGTGTTCCCAAGTGGGCCAGAGGTCGCGGGTGAAGTCGCGAAGGCAACTTGCCCGCCGTTGACGTTCAGAGGGCCGGCGAAGGTGTTGGCTCCGCTGAAGGTCTGGGTGCCGGAGCCGATCTTGGTGACGGTCAGCGATCCCGTGGTGTTCTGGAGGACTCCACTGAAGGTTCCATTGGCATTGTTGTCCCCGAGGGTCAGGGTAGGGGTGCCACTGCCGCCATCGACAAATCCATTGCCGTTCAGTCCGTTGATGGTTTCGTCGAATCCAGCGAGTCTCAGTGTGCCGGTGCGGGAGGCGGTGTTGTTGTTGACGGTGACATTTCCTTTTCCGCTTCCGTTTGGAATCTGGTTCGCGGCGCCGAGGACGAGACTGGCCGCGTAGTTCTGGCCTGGTGCCACATTGGTGCGTCCGACCTGGGTGTCTCCCGCATAGGTGTTCGCATTTGGCGTGGTGTTGAGGGTGACGGTCTGGAGGGTGTTCGCCGTGCTGGTCTGGCTGAGGTCGATGACCAGACCGCCTGCACCGGTCACCGTGTTGGTGAGGATGGTGTTTCCAAGGGTGGCGCTGTTGGCCGAGAAGACGACATCGGAATTTGCCGTGATCGGTCCGGACAAAGTGATGGTCCGCCCATCATTGCGGATTCCGTAGCGATCATTTCCAAGGCCCGTGTTGATGACCAGCGGGTTGGCGAGGGTGTTGTCTGCCGTCAGGAAGTAGATGCCCGCCCGGTCCGTGTTGGTCTCCCCAACAAAGATCGTACCGGTGCCAAAGGGAGTGCCTGTGATCGCCGCGTTGATGACCATTCGGGTTCCATTGGTGGCGTTGTGGGCCAGAATGAGGCCTCCCGAGAAGGTGTTGGCGTTGTTCGTGGCAAACGTGGTGCCTGTGTTGCTGTTGTTCACCCGCAGGGCGGTCTTCGCCGTGGCACCATCGGTGATCAAGGCCGCCAGAGTCGTGCCGCCGGTGCTGATGGTGAGGGTGTTTGTTCCTGTGCCGGCTGCGTTGTTGGTGACGAAAGTGGTCGCAGCGGTGGTGAACGAGCCGATCGTTGGGCTGAAGCCGTTGAGATCCAGGGTTCCCGTGCCCGAAAGCGTCACGTTGTTGGTGCTGGTCAGGGTGGTGGCGGTACCGAGAATCAGGCTGCCTGCATTCGCGGTTGTCATCCCTGTGTGGGTGTTCGCACCTGTGAGGGTGAGCTTGCCTGCTCCTGTTTTGGTCAGGCCGAGAGTGCCGACTCCACCATTCTGGAGGGTTCCACTGAAGGTTTGATCGTTGGCGTCACCGACCGTCAGCGTGACTGCCGTCGAAGCGTGGGAGTTCTCGACAATTCCGCTTCCTGTGAGCGAGAGGACGGTGTTGCTGAAGCCGTTGAGGCGCAGGATGCCGGTACCGTTGACGGTGGTGGCCGAGCTGCCGCCAAACGAGTTCGTGGCACCACCTTGGAGGATGCCGCCGGAGGGAATCGTGGTAATGCCGCTGTAGTTGGTGCCGGATGTTGCCGAAAGGGTGACGAGACCGCTGATCGTCAGGGGACTCGAACCAGTGAGGGCTCCGCTGACCGTGAGGGCTGAACCATTGGCTCCGGTACCGTTCACGCTCCAGGTCTGAGCGGCCCCCAGGATGACCGGGGCGGAGATGGTGATGGTGCCGGCATTGCTGCCGACGCTGAGGCCGTCGCTGGAGGCACTTGGAGCGATGGAAAGGACGCCGGGCACGCCAGCAGGAGTTACTCCGCCGGCGATGGTCACCGAAGTGACTCCGTTCGGGTCGCTGCCGAACAGGATCTTGTTGACCGTGTAGTTGTTGTCGAGGGTCGTGGTGATGACGCCACCGGAGTTGGTGGCATTGATGGTGCTGAAATTGACCGTGTTTCCGGCACCTGGAGTGAAGGGGGCATTGTTGGAACCGGCCGCGTCCGTGAACCAGTTGGTATTCGATCCGCTGAAGGCGCTCCAACTGCCGCTGGTGACGCCACGCCAGTAGAGATCACCGGTGGCAGCGGGAGTGAGGCCCAACTGCACCAGGGAACCGCTGGTGTTCAGGCTGTAAATGTAGCCGCCAGGTGCATTGGTGAGAACATAAGCGGCTCCGCTCAGCCCACTTGGGGCCGTGATGAGGTCGTAAGTCAGGGAGCTGCCAAATCCGGCCAGAGCCGTGATTCCGATGTTCACGGTGCCAGCCGTGATGGCGGCGTTCGGGGTGTTGATCGAGTCGGAGGCCGCAGTGTTCGCGCCCAGATCCAGTCCCAGCGTGGTGGTGCCAATGACCGATCCGAGCTCAAGTGACGACACATCTGCCAACGGATTCGCCGCGTTGTTGGCGAGAGAGAGCATGGCGCCAGTCCCCGTGTTCGGAACGACGGCGAGTGAGGTGTTGGTTGGCACCGAGCCCGTCAGGTTCAGCGTTCCTGCATTGACCGTGGTGCCACCCGTGTAGGTGTTGATGCCGCCGAGGGTCAGATTGCCCGTGCCGGTCTTGGTGAGAGCATAGCCATTGCCTTCGTCTCCGACTGCACCGCTGAAGATGGTGCCCGTTCCGGCAACGGTGGAACCGACGTTGGCGGTAAGGATGCGGTTCCCGCCGCTGAGGGTGATGGGGCCTGAGAAGATCAGGGTTTTCTCAGATACATTGGTGAAGAAGGTGGTGTTGGCGGAAATCGTCACCGGGTTGCCAACCGTGCGATTGGAGGCCGTGCCCGCACGGAGCTGGCCGCCTGCAAGGGTCAGCGTTCCGGTGCCGAAGGCCCCCGAAGTCGGTGACCCGGGAGTGCCGACGGAATCGCGATCCACGGCAAGGAGTCCTGCGGTGAGGGTGGTGCCGCCGCTGTAGGTGTGGTCGGCCCGTGGAACGTAGTCTCCGGTGCTGGTGCTGTTGATCACCAAGGCACCGGTGCCGGAAATGATTCCGTCCGTCAGGATGCGTCCAGTGTTGGTGTTTCGGATGGTGAGCGTGTTGGCTCCGAGGGCGAAGGTGGAACCTGAATTGAAGGTGATGGATCCCGCCGAGGTCGAACCGATCGTGCTGTCGCCTGCGAGTGTGATGGGACCGGAGAAGCTGCCACCTGAAGCATTGCTGGTGAAGATGACGTTGCCGGTGCCCGCGACGCCCGTGCCATTGATGCTGAGTGGCTCGGCGGCGGTGCCGGCATTGTTGTTGATGTCGAAGCCCGCACCCGAAGCGATCACCGTGCCAGCAGACGTGGCCCCCAGGGCCACACCCGTTGCTGATACCGATCCGAGCCTGAGAATGCCTGTGTTGATCTGGATCGGGCCGGTGAAGACCGCATTACTGGCGGTGGAGTTTCCAAGGGTGAGGGTGCCTGCTCCGGTCTTGGTCAGGGTGCCACTTCCCTGGAGCTGGCTGGCAGCTGCAAGCGTGCCGCTGCCGGTGCCATCATCGATGGTGAGGGTGACGCCGGTCGGAACCTCAAAGACGCCACCGGTGGCTCCGATGCTGAAGATCTGGCCGTTTCCGGGCAGGGCGGCGGTGGGCGCATTGTCGTTGTAGCTGGCATTCGGGCGGAAGATTCCGTTATTCGTCAGGGTAACGGTTTTATAGCTGGTGCCGCCGGTGAAGATTCCCAGCGGGCCGGAGGTCGCATTGTTGGTGACCCCGTTCATCTGCAGCACCGAGGTTGCACCATCCACGGTGATGTTGCCGGTGAAGGTGTTCGCAGTGCTGCCAACCACCAGGGTTCCATTCGAGACCGCCAGTCCGCCCGTTGTGGTGCCGATCACACCGCTGACCGTGAGGGTGCCAGCTCCGGATTTATTGATCGTGAAAGTAGGGCCCGAAACCGCTCCGATGTTGAGTCCCGTGCTCGCGGCTGGCGAGAAGGTGGCTCCACCGGTCAAGGTGGTGGCCCCGAAGGTCACGGCGGCCGTGGTGCCAGTCGAATTCGCCCCTGTTGCAACGTTCAGCGTCTGAGCGCCGATGCTAAGGGTCCCCAGGGTGTGGGTGATGCCGGCTCCGGAGGTGGCCCGGTTTGAGTTGATGGTGGTGGTGGATCCAACGGTGGTGTTGTGGGCGTTGACGGTGGTGTCGGTCGCCAGATCAAGCGTGCCTCCGTTGAGGGTGAGGGTCGCGCCTGTCGTTCCAAGGGCACTGGCGCTTCCAAGCCTCAGAGTGCCGGCCGAGAGCGTGTTGCCGCCGGCGACACGTGCAGCATTGGCGGCGGTATTGAGTATCAGGGTGCCGGTGCCCTGCTTGGTGATGCTCTGGGCGGTGGTCTGAAGGGCGCCGAGGGTGAGAGTGGTGCCTGAGGCGACATCGAAAATCGAGGCGCCTGACTGGGTCACCGAGCCAAACGTGATGCCGGCGGTGGTGCCGGTGGCATTGCCTCCGGAGGTGATGCTGAGGGTTTGGGCACCGATGGCGAGGGTTCCAAGCGTGTGCGTCACACCCGCACCCGAGCTCAGGCGGTCGGAGGTGACGGTCGTGTTGCCGCTGACCGTGGTGTTTCTTCCAAAATTCAGGCCCGTGTCATTGGCGAGCTGCAGGGTGCCACCTGCCAGGGCCAAGGTGCCGGTTCCAAGTGCGGCCGTCGAGTTGGTGGCGCGAAGGGTGCCGGCGGAGAGAATGGTCTGGCCTGCATAGGTATTGGCGGCGGAAAGGGTCAGAGAGCCGGTGCCGGCCTTGGTCAGACTCGTTGCAGCACCCGTGAGGAGCGTGCTGATGGTGTTGGACGAGTTGTTGACGGTGATGGTCTGGGCCGCGGCGAGGGTGATGCTGGTGCCACCTGAAAGGGTGATGGCTCCCGAACCGGAGGCGAAGGTGATGTTGCCGGTGGAAACCGCACCGCTGACGGTGATCGTTCCTGCTGCAAGGCCGGTCGCGCCATTGCCAAAGTTGACGGTGTCAGCGGTGGTGGTGGTCTGGTTGACAGGAAGTGTCGCCCCGGTGGTGCTGGTGCTCCAGCCTTGTGTGGCGCTTCCAGTGGTCGGTGCCGCCCAGGTGCCCGTCGCAGTTCCAAAGCCTGCCGTGGCTCCATTGTTATCCCAATAGTAGGCAGCAGCTTGGCTGGGGGTGACGGTGAAAGCGAGGGTCGCCAAGGAAAGAGCGGCGAGTACAAACGGATTCTGTCTTTTGGGTTTCACGGGGGCTGGATGGGTTTGGGTTTGATGGCCAAAAGCACCTCAAAGAAGTGAAGATGGCCATACTTCCGCCATACAAATGCGCTCTCGTAAAATGATCCAGCCTTTTTTTACGTATCAATTGCCAAAATTTGGCTGGGTCGTCTTAAAGGCTTTGGATTGAACTTGGTTCGAAGATTTGTCAGCCGCATGAGGGCAGTCTGGCACTAACGTCCGTTTTGGGCTGAAGCTGAGTTCCTCGACCCCAAACCCCGCGCGATGCCAGTGGCGGGTGATTTCAGTGGCGGGTTTCCAGCGCATTCAGAATCTGCGCCACCGCGTCGTCCACCGGTGCCTCGATGCCGATCTGGATGGCGTCTGCCGGAGTTTCCAGGGCTTCGAACTGGCTG
>JAIYDT010000601.1 GCA_027487355.1 Verrucomicrobiaceae bacterium | reverse complement strand
GTCACCCGACGCGATGTGACCTGCCCACAACTGCCTGCCGGACTCGATGGCCTGAAGGTCGCCCTGCTGTCTGACTTCCATTTTCGCCCCGATCAGGATGAGGATCTCATGGACAAGGTGGTGGAGCAGGTGAAGACCGAAAAGCCGGACCTCGTCCTGCTTGGCGGCGACTACATGAGCGGCGATCCACGGGTGGTTCCTCCCTTGCTGAAGAAATTGGAGAAACTGCAGGCCTCTCAGGGCGTCTTTGCCGTCATGGGAAATCACGATGGCTGGGCAGGGAGCCGATCCGTTGTCAGGCGGCAGTTCGAGAAGGCCGGGATTTCATTCATGATCAACCAGCATAGCCTCCTGAACATCCGCGGAGAAGCGCTCGCCGTCGCAGGCACCGACTTTGTCTGGCTCGGCAAGCCGGATCCCGTTGCCACGCTTGGAAAGATACCCGGCAAGGTGCCGGTCATCGCCCTCGTCCACGAGCCCGACTACTTCGATACCATGATCTCCCAACGCGAAGTCATGCTTCAAGTTTCAGGCCACAGCCATGGCGGGCAATGCCAGGTCCCGATCATCGGCTACGCACCCAAGACTGTTAGATACGGCAAAAAATATGTCGAAGGCCACTTCGCGAGCGGTGGTTCCAATCTCTTCGTTACGCGGGGCGTCGGAACGACCGGGCCACGGGTCCGATTCGCGTGTCCACCGGAGTTGGCGATGCTGAACTTGCGCCTGCCGCAGCAAGCCTGAGGTGCCGCTCCACACGGGTGTGCGACTCGTTTCCCTTGCCACGAGGTCTCCGGGCTGGCTTATGAAAGGCGTGCCGAAACGCTTGAAACATTCTGCCTGGCGGGCCTTGTCGGTTCTGCTCGTGTTTGTGGCAGGTTACTGGGTCGGCGGCATCCTCAGGCAATCGGGTTCGGATGCTCGATCCTCCCGTGTTGAAAACTCGGTTGATGAGAAATCCACGATGAACCATCGGTCCACTGACGAACGAAAGCGTTCGACCCGCGCTCCACTCGAATCGGACGATTTCATTCAACTCAGCCGAGCCCGGTGGTCAAAGCTGATCCGCAATCCGCAATTGGTGAACATTTCCCTACTCGATTGCCTTCCGGAAATCAGACCCGCGAATGGAGGAGTGGGCGAATTCCTTGGCGGCATCGCCACCACCAGAATCGTCAGCGGAGGTTTCACAAGAAGCCTGCCAAAACCCGAACTCTACGAACATGCGAACTTCTTCGGATGGAGCGAGGAGCAGACCGAGCGCGTATGCGGGCTCCTGCTTGATTATGGAAGGCTTCTCGCAGACGCCGAAGATAAGGGTGCCTTCGTCGACTACCCAGAGCCCGGCCGCATCCGTTTCGATTTCTCGGCAAGTCGGGCCGCGCGAAAAGAGCTGACCGAGCGCTTGAAATCTCAGCTCGTCCAGGTTCTCGGTAAGAGGGATGCGGAGCGCTTCGAGCGATTGTCGAGAATGGAAGGACTGGGAAGGGCGCTCCCTGACGACTATGTCATCAGCTCCAAGATCACAGGGAGAAGCCTGGATATCGAGGCTCCAGGTTTGCCGGTTCCAGGCATCTATGTGCAGCCAAACGAACCGATCCACATCAATGCGTCCTCCATCTCCTACATGGACCGCCGGATCCGCCATCTGGATTTGTCGATCGACTGGCTTCGTTTGGATCCGCGCTCCGAACCCGCACCTTCCAACCAGCGATGAGAGTAATACTCGTTCTCATGTTCGGCTTGGGAGTTGTCCTCGGTTATCTAAGGACCGCGGATGATTCAGACGACGTTGGAGGTCGTCCACAGCGCTCGGAGGCAACATCCTCCCAACTGATTCCCGGTTCTCCTGAGTCATCCGCCGATTCGTCAAGCCGTCGAACGGATGCCCTGTCACCTGATCTCCATAAACGATTGGGGGAGCTTGTCGAATCCGGAACCCCGACGGCCTTGTCTGCGGACCAGTTCTTTGGCCGGGAGGGGATCCATCCCCAACCGGGCTTCGAGAAGCTTTGCGAATGGGCGACTCTGGATGGGAAAGAAAAGGTGGCGCTTTCAAGGCTCCTCAAGGAATGCGCCGATGAGCGCAGGCGGTGGGAGAAAAAGAACGTGAAGGTGAAGCTCGTGGCTCCCGGCAAGTGGACGCTGGAGTTTCCGGGCGATCAAGGGCAGGCAATGCGCGAGTTGACGAGACGGCTTCAGGAAACCTTCGATCCTGAAACAGCGGAGGCGATTGAAGCCGGAGGTGACCTGGAGAACTTCTTCGGTTTTGAACGTTGGGCTCCGGAGTTCACGCATGGGACTGTGTCTGTCATTTCCAGTCGCAAGAACGATGGAGCCATGGATCCCCAAGGGCAGACCCTCTGCATTGACGGAAGCTACGAAAACAATGGATTCTCTGGACTGGCAAAGGTTGATGCCTTCATGAACGATGCGATGATTGATCGACTGACGGGTCTGTTAGGGAGCCATCAGGAAGTGCTCGATCAAGCCTCGGAGGCAAGTCGCAGTGCTGCAACAAAGTGAGCCTCGGAGCTGGAAGCTCCGGAGACGGACTGGAGCGGGGACGCTCCAGCCACGGTTACTTCGTTCCGACCGGGATTGACGCAGCTTCGTGCTTCTCTTCAGCGGCTTCGAGGGCGGCGCGTTCCTTGGCGATGACGCGAATGAATTTTCCAGAGGCATGACGCCAGTCCGCCAGCAATGCCTTGGCGCGTGGGCTGCCGGTCTTCTCGGCATGCGTTTCAATCAGAGTCTTGAGCTCATCAAGGTCCGACTTCCTTACCAGTGGCAGGGCCACCACCATCTCGGAGTTCACCCGAGAGAACGCAAGGTCGTCGATGTCGTAAATGTAGGCCGTGCCCCCGGACATGCCGGCACCGAAGTTCTTTCCGGTTTTGCCAAGGACGACCACGGTGCCATTGGTCATGTATTCGCAACCGTGATCGCCGCAGCCTTCGATGACGACGGTGGCACCCGAGTTGCGGACGCCGAAACGCTCACCCGCCCGGCCATTGAAGAAGGCCTTTCCACCGGTCGCTCCGTAGAAACAGGTGTTGCCCGCGATGGTGTTGTTGGCGGCTTCGAACTTCGCGTCGTCCGACACGCGGATGATGATCTCGCCATCGGCCATGCCCTTGCCGACATAGTCGTTGGCCTCGCCAATGAGTTCGAGCTTCACTCCCTTCACGAGGAAGCAACCGAATGACTGCCCCGCAGTGCCGCGGCAGATGATGTGGATCGAGCCCGCAGGAAGCCCACGGTCGCCATAGACTTCGGCGATGCGACCACTTAGGCGCGTGCCGATGTTGCGGTCGGTGTTGAGGACATCGTAGGAAAGCGAGATCGGCGGGCGATCAGGCAGTGTCAGGAGGGCATCGAGCGTTTCCTGAGAGACGGAGTCTGGGCCATAATCGGGAGTTGTTGGCGCCGTGCGGTTGGAAACCGCCGCCACGAGGTCGGAGAGAATGGTGATGTCCAGGGCGGGCTTCGCAATGCCATCGTTGCGCTCCTGGGTGCAGATGCGGGAAACGGCGTTACCAGCGGGTAGGGCGGAGGTCACGTCCTTGAGGATCGGGGAAAGGTCGAGTGAGTTCGCCTTCGGATGATTTGGGATGTCCCGCTGCTTCAGATACTGCGGATGGCCGATGAGTTCATCCATCGTCTTGACCCCGAGATCCGCCATGACCTGACGGGCCTCCTGCGCGACTCCGGTGAAGAAGTTGATCACCATTTCCGGCGTGCCCTTGAACTTGGCGCGGAACTTCGGATCGGTGGTGGCGATCCCGACCGGGCAGTTGTTGAGATGGCACTTGCGGACATAGACGCAGCCCATGGCGATCATCGCGATCGTGCCGAAATTGAACTGCTCGGCGCCGAGGATGGCGGCGATCACGACATCGCGTCCGGTGCGCAGGCCGCCGTCGGTGCGGACAATCACGCGGTTGCGAAGATTGTTGAGCAGCAGGGTCTGCTGGGCCTCGGCGAGACCGAGTTCCCAGGACGAGCCAGCGTGCTTGGTCGAGGAAAGCGGAGAGGCCCCGGTGCCTCCTTCGTGACCGGAGATCAGGATGTTGTCGGCCGAGGCTTTCGCGACACCGGCAGCGACCGTGCCGACTCCGGATTCTGCTACGAGCTTTACCGTAATTCGAGCGCGCGGATTCACCTCCTTGAGGTCGTGGATCAACTGTGCGAGGTCCTCGATGCTATAAATGTCATGATGCGGTGGCGGTGAAATCAATTGCACTCCCGGCTGGGTGTTGCGGAGCCGTGCGATGAGCGCGTTGACCTTGTGGCCGGGCAACTGACCACCCTCACCGGGCTTCGCGCCCTGGGCCATCTTGATTTCCAGCTCACCGGCATTGACGAGATAGTTCGCGGAAACCCCGAAGCGTCCCGAGGCGATTTGCTTGATGTAGGACCGGGCAAGGTCGCCGTTCGGATAAGGCTTGTAGCGAATCGTGTCCTCGCCGCCCTCGCCGGAATCCGATTTCCCACCAATGCGGTTCATCGCGATCGCGAGGGTTTCATGGGCTTCCGGAGAAAGCGCGCCAAGGGACATCGCCGCGGTGGTGAAGCGTCTGCGGATCGACTCCACGGACTCGACCTCATTGACCGGTATCGCTCCGGTCGAAGCGGGCACGAACTCGAACAGATCCTTGATCGCGACGGGTGAGGTTTCGAGTGTGAGCTTCACATACTCATCGTAGTCCTCGGCCTTGCCCGACTTCACGAAGGTGTGGAAATTCCTGATCACCTCGGTGGTCAGCGCGTGGCGTTCGCCAGCCTTGCGGTAGCGGTTGTAGCCAGGATCTCCGAGATTGAGAGTTTCTCCGGCAGGCACCTCGGAAAGGAAGGCGGCCGCGTGACGGATCAGTGACTCTTTCGCAATCTGCTCGAAGCCGATCCCGCCGATTTTCGAAGAGACGCCGGTGAAGGCGAAGTCGATCACGTCGTGGCCGATGCCGACCGCCTCGAATGTCTGCGCGCCCTGATAAGAGTTGAGCACGCTGATGCCCATTTTCGACATGATCTTGAGCAGGCCTTTCTCCAACGCCTTGCGATACTGGGTCATCGCCTTTTCCGAAGTCGTGTCTGACTTGCCGGTCTTTGCGATTTCCAAGGCAACGAGCTGGCGCACCGTGGCATAGCCAAGATACGGGCAAACGGCGGTCGCGCCGAAGCCGAAGCAGCAGGCCACCTGATGCACGTCGCGCGCTTCACCAGTCTCGATCACAACCGACGCACGAAGGCGCTTGCGGGCACGGTGCAGGAAATGGTGGACCGTTCCGATGGCCAGCGCGCTCGGGATCGGCACGCGGGTGGCGGAAGTGGCGCGGTCGGAAAGAATGAGGATGTTGAAGCCCTCATCAACCGCCTTTTCGGCTTCGGCGCAAAGCTCATCGAGCCTCGGCTTCAGTCCTGCGGTGCCGCCCTCTGCGGGCCAGGTGATGTCAAGCACCTTGGCCGGGAAGCCATGCACACCAAGATATTTGATCTTTTCCAGCTCGTGCTCGAACAGAATCGCGGACTCCAGGTTGATGATCCGGCAGTGTTCCGGCGTTTCCGTGAGTAGGTTTCTCTCCGGTCCCAGACCGGCCGAGATCGACATCACTGCCCATTCGCGGATCGGATCGATCGGCGGGTTTGTGACCTGCGCGAAGAGCTGCTTGAAGTAGGTGTAGAGCAGCCGCGGATAGTGCGAAAGTACGGCGAGCGGCGTATCATCGCCCATCGAGAAGACCGCTTCCTGCGCGCCCTTCATCATCGGCGGGAAGACCATCTCCAGCTCCTCGCTGGAAATCCCGTGCGCCACCTGCTGGCGGGAAAGTTCCAGTGGTGAGTAGTCGATGTCCGGCTTGTGCGCTTCCGGCGAAACGAACTTGCGAAGCTCAAGACGGTTCTCGTCGATCCAGCGGCCATACGGCTGCTTGCTGGCGAGCTCCTCCTTGATCTCGCGATCATACTTCAACTCACCCGTGACGGTGTTGGCGGAAAGCATCTGTCCGGGACCGAGACGTCCCTTGCGGACCACCGTGGCGTCATCAATCACCACCGCACCCGCTTCGGAGCCGATGTAGAGCAGTCCGCCGTCGGTGAGCTTGTAGCGCGAGGGGCGGAGGCCATTACGGTCGAGTGAGGCACAGAGCTTCGTGCCGTCAGTGTAAACCAGTCCGGCGGGGCCGTCCCACGGCTCCGAGAACGAGCGGATGTATTGATAGAAGGCGCGGACGTTTTC
>JAIYDT010000319.1 GCA_027487355.1 Verrucomicrobiaceae bacterium | reverse complement strand
TCGATGGAAACCTTGGCCGGCGGACAGTCCCTGCAGATGACCCACACCTCGACCCATCTCGAGCAGTCGGAGACCAACGCCTGGAACATCGATGAGCACACCTTCCGGCTCCTGGCAGCGCTCACCAAGCACATTGAGGGAATGGACGCCTGCGCGGAGACTTTCCGCGTTCCCGTGCTGGTTCTCCACGGGGGAAAGGACTTCTTCACCGAAAGGAGTTCCGTGCTCGAATTCATGAGCCACATTCCGGCCAGCACGCCCAAAACCCTGCGCTACTACCCGGATGCCTACCACCTCCTGATGTATGACACCCGAAAGGAAGAGGTTTTCCACGATGTCGAGCACTGGCTGCAGCGCTTCCGGTCGAACCGGGATTGATCGAGTTTCATCATTGTCAACCCAGGCACCTGTTCCTAGCTTCGCGCCTCCGCCGTGACCGCCCTCCTGAACATCCTCCGACTTTTGCCGATCTTCCTCGTGGCTGCCTGTGCCAACCAGAAAACGACTGTCGTCGAGGAGCCGAAGAAAAAGCCAGACACCGCGAAAGTGGAACCGGTGCCCGTGCCCCTTGCTCCTGGGGCCGACGACGAGCTTCGCGACCCTTCGGATCTGCTCGATACGCTGCCAGAGAAGAAGGAATTCCAGGCCACCAATCCGAAGGCCTCGGTTGGAAAATCCGAAGGGGCCCCCGTGATCGCCCACCCGCCCAGCGAGCAGCCCGCTCCGGGACGTTGAGGATTTTCCGCTGATGGCTTGCCGCCATGGCTGGACCAAGGGCAGTCTCCCGCCACCCATGCCACGGCCACCGAAAAAATTCGTCCCCATCCCCTTCGAGTATCATCAGGAGATCGAGGTGAGGATCGATGCGCTGACCAATCTCGGCTCCGGGGTCGCCCGGGTGGATGGCTGGGTGGTCTTCGTGCCGTTCTGCCTGCCCGGGGAAACGGTCAGGGCCCGCGTTTACCGCAATGACAAGAACTGCTCCCATGCCGATCTGATCGAGGTCCTGAAAGCCGCTCCCGAGCGGGTGGAGCCGAAATGCCCGCTGTTCGGCACCTGCGGAGGCTGCCAGTATCAGCACTTTTCCTACGAAAGCCAGCTCGCCTGGAAAACCCGCCAGGTCCGGGAGTTGCTGAAGCACATGGCTGGCATCGAGTTCCCCGTGAACGAGTGCCACCCCTCGCCCCAGTTGTGGAACTATCGCTCGAAGATCACCCCGCATTTCGACCAACCGCGGAACGGTACCATCGCAGAGATCGGATTTCTCGCGGTGGGACGTCGCTCCCAGATCATCGATGTCCCGGAGTGCCCGATCGCGATGAAGGAAATCAACGATGCGCTTCCGATCGAGCGGGATGCCATCCGGGCGCGCGCCGGCAGCTTCAAACGCGGGGCCACGATCCTGATGCGGGCCACGCGGGATCGCATCGAGACCAATCCCAAAGCCGTCGCCACCGAGCAGGTCGGCGAGGTGAGTTTCGATTTCCTCGCGGGGGATTTTTTCCAGAACAATCCCTTCATCCTGCCGGAGTTCACCGGCCATGTGGCCCGAAAAGCCTCTGCGGGTGGGGCGCGCTTCCTGGTCGATGCCTACTGCGGCTCCGGGCTTTTTGCCCTCACGCTGGCCGGAAATTTCGAGCAGGTCGCCGGAGTCGAGGTCTCCGAAACCGCCGCCGACTGGGCACGTCGGAATGCGGAGTCGAACGGCATCACCAACGCCCGTTTCATGGCTGCGAGCGCCGAGGCGATCTTCAGTGAGATCGACTTTCCAGCCAATGAAACGGCCGTGGTCATCGACCCGCCCAGAAAGGGCTGCACACGGGAGTTCCTCGACCAGCTCGCAGCCTTCGGCCCGGCCCGGGTGGTCTATGTTTCCTGCGATCCCGCCACCCAGGTCCGCGACCTTGGCATCCTCCAGGAACTCGGGTTCAAGCTGGAGGACATCCAGCCCTTCGACCTGTTCCCGCACACCCGGCACCTGGAGTGCATCATGACGCTGACCCGTTGAGCATGGCAGAGTCCATTCATCGACTGCTGCCCTGCAAGGGAGGTCCCAGGATTTGCGGACATGACCGATCCGCTTGCCGAAGCCTCGGAATGGGCCCTCGATCCTGGCCAACCTTGTTTTCCGTGATTCGGGCCACACATCATCCCGCCCAAAGCTCTTGCTGCCGGTTCCTTGGCCCAAACATCTACTATGAAAATCGTAGATGACAACCGGGCTCGAGGATCAACTGCGCAATGAATACCCCCTCGTCCGGCGTCTCTTCGGTGCGAAAATCGAGGCGCTCGACGCCGACCGGTTCGAAATCCTCCTCGATCCCGACTTCGAAAAGAAAGCAAACTCGATCGCTCCTGCAGACCCAGGACCGTCGGCTGCGCAGCCACTGAGAAAGCGCGCGCCGCCCGCATTTTCCCGAGTCCGGGCCGCCACCGCCGGAAGAGGCGACAAGTCAGCACCTTACTGGGCCCTGATCCTGAAGAAGCGGGTCTTCTTTCCACCGGCGAAGGGGGGAAAGGACAGTTGGACAACCTGATGAGTCCCATCATCGGCCAGCACGGTCGGAACTGCGAGGCTGTCGTGCCAGTCGGTGAGATCGCCGCTGAACTGGGGGATGTAGGTCAGTCCGGCTGTTAGATGATCGCTGCGGCGGATGAAGGTCGCACGGTATTCCACGCCACCGGGGATGGCCGCCGTTCCGAGAATGGGCTTACCAGGGGTGATCGAGGTTCCGGGTCCTGTTGGCGCAACACTGTAGCGCAGGGGAGCGATGCCGCTGCCCTGGCTGGTGGGAAGGGTGCCAAAGGCGAACTCGAGAAGGTTGCCGACACCGTCCCCATCGGCATCGGTCGTGTTGGACGCGGCCCCTTGATTGAAGAGCGTGGCGAAGTGGGTTTGCCGCCAAGCTTGAAGTGCGGTCGGAGAGGCGACCCTGCGACCAAGCAACACGTTGTCCACACGATAGGACGCATTGGCCAGTGGCCAGCCGCCATCACTGCGGATGACCAGAATCTCATAGTTGGTGGCGTTGAAATTGAAGTTGTTGTTGGTGAAGCTGCTCAGCGGCGCGCTGAAGGGCGTCCATCCACCTCCCGGAACCAGGGTGGTCGCGGTGAGGGAGCCATTGTTGGCGGGGGTTTTGACCACGATCGAGATGGTGGCGGAGGGCGTGGGGCTGACCCAGAGGTCAAGGCTCAGGAAGGTCTGGCTGAGGTTGGACGCATTAAAGGGAGGCTGCCCGGAGATGCTGATGCCGACACCGGCGTAGGCATAAGTCGCGGGTGGTGCGGCAATGTTGACCGCGAAGTTCAATGCCGGACTTCCGCCCGGACCGTTGGCTTGAGTGGTCAGGCTGCGGGTGACGCCCGCATCCCCCGAATAGCTGAACCAACCGGCGGTGTTTCCAGCATTGAAGTTCTGGGAATGCAGCGCGGTGGAGGATGCTGCCTGAATGGCGAGGACGAGGGTCTTCCCGCCGGTTCCTCCTGCATTGCCGGCGGTGAGCGCGACCGAAAAATCACCGGCCTGGGTGGGACTGCCGGAGATCACTCCCGTCGTGGAGTTGAAGACAAGTCCTGCAGGCAAGCCCGTGGCACAGAGGACCGTGGGAAGATTGCTCGCGGCGATGGTGTAGCTGAACGGAACACCGGTGACGCCTGCCGCCGTGGAAGCGCTGGTGATGACCGGCGCGGGTGGCAGCACCTCGTCGAGCCGAAGCACGGTGACGGAAAGCGGCGGCACCGGATAGGAAATCTGTGGGCCCGATCGTGTGATGGTGAACTGCTCTGCGGTGTTGTTGGTGAGGATGGGGGTCGAGGCGATGGCCTTGAGACGCTGCTCCTCGTCCTGGGCCTTGCCATAACGACTCCCCTGCACAGTGGTGGAGAGCGTGGTGAGATCCGGGGCAGACAGGGTTAGATTGAGGGAGTGCGTGGCATCCTCCTTGTTCAGGACCAGCAATGTGAGCCCGCCCGCACTGCGGCGGGCGGCAAAGACCGTGACCGCATGGGCGTTGGTGTTGGCTGGCG
>JAIYDT010000596.1 GCA_027487355.1 Verrucomicrobiaceae bacterium | reverse complement strand
GCTGTCGTCATCGCTTGGGTAGATCAGGAACGGAGCTCTTGGAAGCAAGTGATGTGGAAGGTCAAATCGGGCAAGGCAAGCCCTCCCTCGGAGGAGGAGCTGCAGCCCTTGCGAATGCTCTTTCAATCCGTCGATCAGCCGGATGGCAGCGCACCCTCACTCTCGCTCAGCGCCCTCCATCGTGACGACCTCGAGAAGCTGAACAAGCTCCGTTCAAACCTGGGCTCATCCGACGAATAAACTCCACCCTCATCCCACCTCATCATGTCCACCTCCGCCTCTCCTCCCGAATCCGCCGCCGCCCAGTGGGACAAGCTTCAGGAAACCGTCGCCGCCGTGCGCCAGGAAACCGCCCGCGTGATCGTCGGTCAGGACGAGATCGTCGAGCAGCTCCTCACTTCGCTGCTTTGCAAGGGCCACTGCCTGCTGGTCGGCGTTCCCGGCCTCGCGAAAACCCTGCTCGTTTCCACCCTAGGCCGAATCCTCGGACTGAAGTTCCAGCGCATCCAGTTCACTCCCGACCTGATGCCCACCGACATCGTCGGCTCGGAGATCCTTCAAAACTCCGCGGACGGCAATCGTGAGTTCCAGTTCGTCCCAGGTCCCGTTTTCACCAACCTCCTGCTCGCCGACGAAATCAACCGCACCCCGCCGAAGACTCAGGCCGCCTTGCTGGAGGCCATGCAGGAAAAACAGGTCACCGTGAACGGCCAGACGCGCCGTCTCGAGGAACCCTTCATCGTCTTCGCCACCCAGAACCCGATCGAACACGAAGGCACCTACCCGCTGCCCGAAGCCCAACTCGACCGCTTTTTCTTCCAGCTCAACATTGGCTACCCAACCCTTGAAGAGGAGGCCCAGATCATCCACCGCACCACCGGACGGGACAGCATCTCGGCGTCCGTCCTTCTCGATGCCGAAGGGGTTCTCGCCCTTCAGGACGCGGTCCACGACGTGCCGCTCCCCGAGCCCGTGATCCAGGAAATCCTCAAGATCGTCCACTCCACCCGGCCGGACTCTCCGCACGCCACCGCCGCCGTGAAGAACTACGTTTCCTACGGGGCCGGCCCTCGCGCCTCCCAGTGCCTCGCCCGCGCCTGTCGCGCCCTGGCGCTGCTGCGCGGCCGTTCATCCGCCTCCATCGAGGAGGTCCGCGCGGTCGCCCTGCCGATCCTGCGCCACCGGGTGATCGCCAACTACAACGCCACCGGCGAAGGCATCACCGTCGATCAGATCGTGTCGAAGCTCGTCGGCGCATGACCACCGCTTACAAATTCCTCACTCCCGACGACATCCGTCGGCTCCGGAACTACGAGTTCGGGGCCAAGGCGATGGTGGAGGGCTACCTGTCCGGCCGCCATCGATCAAAACAGCGCGGGGCCTCCATCGAGTTCCACGAGTTCCGCCAGTATGTCCCGGGCGATGATCTCTCGCAGGTGGACTGGCGGGTCTTCGCCCGCAACGACAAGCTCTTCCTCCGCACCTTCGAGCAGGAGACGAATCTGGAATGCCATCTCTTCCTCGATGCCTCGGCCTCGATGGCCTTTCCGGAAAAAAGCGAGCGGCTTTCCAAGCTGGAATACGCCTCGTTCTTCGCCGCCTGCCTGGCCTGGCTGGTGACGTCGAAGAACGACCGGGTGTCGCTCACCCTTTTCGATCAGGGCATCCGCAAGCATCTGCCGCCGGGCTCGACCCGACGCCACCTGCACGACGTGATGACCACCCTGGAAACGACCACCGCCGGGGCCCCCACCGATCTACCGGAAGTGCTCCACCGCGCCCACCCTCTCCTGAAACGGCGGGGCACCCTGGTGATCCTCTCCGACCTGTTTGCGGATCCCGCCCGGCTTTTCACCGCGCTCAATCCCTACCTTCACCGCGGCTTCCGCATCCACCTCTTCCACGTTCTGGACCCGGCCGAACTCGACCTCGAAAACCGCGGCCTTTCCCGCTTTGTGGACATGGAGAACGACTCCCATCTCACCGTCCATCCACAGGCCCTGCGCGAGGCATGGAAGCAGGAAATGCTCGCCCACAGCCGCACCCTCCGGGCCCTCGCCGCAGGTCGCCGCGTGGACTATGCGCTTGCCCCCACCAATGAGTCCTACTTCTCCCTCTTCGATCGGTTCCGCCACTAGATGAGCCTGTTCCTCCAATCGCCCTGGCTGCTGCCGCTGCTCGCCCTCGCCGGCCTGCCGCTGCTCGTGCACCTGCTTTCCAGGACGCGACCACCGGCCTACCGCTTTTCCAACATCGAGTTCCTCCAGAAGGTGGTCCGCCGCACGGCCCGCTTCCGCAAGCCGAAGGACTGGCTGCTGCTGATCCTGCGCACGCTCGCCATCGCAGCCCTCGCGGCCGCCTTCCTCGGCCCGCTGCTGCTCTCGAAAAGTGCTCCATTGCCCGGTGAACAGCGCACCGTCATCCTGTTGGTGGACCGCTCCGCGTCCATGGCCGCGCGCGATGGAGCTGCCAGCCGCTTCGAGTCGGCCATCGTCGCCGCACGCGAGGCGCTCGACTCCCTTCGTCCGGATGCCTCCAACATCGTGTGGATCGATGCCGAGCCTTCCTCCATCTTTCCCGAACCCGCCACCAACCGCGGCTTTCTAACAGAGTCGCTCCTTCAATCCGGCACCCGCCATGAAGCCGGTGCCGTGGCCCGTGCCTGGGAACTGGCCCTGCGCCAGTGCATGATCGGTCGTGGCCGGAAGGAGCTCGTCGTCATTTCCGATTTTCAAGCCAGCGCCTGGAAATCCGTTCAGGCCGAGGTGCCTCCGGACGTCAACGTGCGCAGCATTTCGGTGACTCGAGAGGAAGCCCCGAACCTAGCCATCACCTCGTTGATCGCGTCGCCCGCCGAGCCCGTGGCGGGTCAGGAATGCACCCTGCTCTGCCGGGTGAGGAATTTCTCCGGCGAGGCCCGCCGCCCGGTGCTGTCCCTCGATGCCGGTGGCTCCCATCAATCGCAGCCCGTGGATCTCCCAGCCTGGGGCGATGCCGAAACCGCCTTCACCGTCCGCTGTCCGGGTGCCGGACTGCTGGCCCTGACCGCCGCCCTCGATGGGGATGCCTTTCCCGCCGACGACCGCCGCTACCTGGCCTTGAGGGTGCGCGAATCCCTGCGCCTCGCCGTCACCGCGCCCGCCACAGCGCCGGAGTCAAAGGTCGCGCGTTCCCTTGCCGACGCCCTGCCCTGGCTCGACGCCATCGACTGCCCCGACGCGGCCAATCCACCTCCCTGCGATTTCCTCCTCGTCCCTGCCTGGAATGGTGATGCTTCCGAGCAACTGCGGAAGCTCGCGCTCCGTGGTACGACCATCCTCGTACTTCCAGGCGCCGGTTGCTCCGCCAAGTCCCTCGCCGATCTAACAGGCAGCACTGCGGATGCCGCCGACGGGTTGCTGACCCTCGACGCCCGCCCGGAAGGATGGCAGGCCTCGCCGGTGGAGGGCAGCCCGGTGTTCAAGTTGTTCGCCTCCGGGGAGTTTGGAAACCCGCTGGCCGGGGTCACACGCCGGCGTCTGCGGCTGCCCGAGAGCGTGGTTTCGAAGGGGGTGCTGTTGGGCCGCTTCAACGATGGCAAGCCGGCCCTCGTTTCGTTTCCCACCACCGCGGCTCCCGTGTTGCTTTGCAATCTGCCGCTTGATCCCGCAGCGGGCGACTGGACCACCCGCTCCTGTTTCCTGCCCGCCTTCGCAGAGCTTGTCCTTCACTCGCGGCCAAAGTCGGGAGCGGATGACTTCTCCCTGGAGCCCGGGGCCCTGCCATCGTGGTCACCCTCCGATCCTTCCCAGGCCACCACCCTCGCCTTGACTGGCCCATCCGGAAAACCTCTGGCTCTCGAGCAGGGTTCCGGCCCCACCGGTCCACTGTGGCGCAGCCCGCTCCCTGCCGCGCCGGGCATCCACACCTGGCTGGTTTCCGGGCAACCGGTCCACTACTCGATCGTCAATTTCCCCGAATCCGAATCCGACCTACGGGCCCTCCCGGAGGTGCCGTCCTTCCTTCCGGGCGGGGCTGTCCAGCCGCGCGAATCATTGGCGCGTGCCGCCGCCCTCGATCATGGACTTCCGCTCTGGCCCTGGCTCGCCGGCCTTGCCCTGATCGCCCTCCTCGTCGAGCCGCTTCTCGCCACCTCATCCGCGCCGAAATCCTCCTGACCTGCCGTGAATCCGCCGCTTCCATTGCCCTGGCTGCTGCCACTCCTGATCGTCGGAGTGCTGGCCGGACTCGCGCTGTCATGGCGTTCCACCCGGGGTCTGCCTCTGCCACGGCGGGCCTTGCTGTCAGGCCTGCGCGCGCTGCTTCTTGGCGGCCTCGCCATCCTTCTGGTCAACCCGGGGAAATGGACGAAACCCACCGACCAGACGCAGCGCCCGTGGGTCGTTCTAACCGACTGTTCCGCCTCGATGGCCCGTCCCGATGGCGCGTCCACCCGTTACGAGGCCGCACGTGAAATGGCCGCGCTGGCGCAACGCGAGGCGAAGTCCGCAGACCTTCCCCTGCGGCTCCACGCATTTGATGAGTCCATCCATCCAGACGGCCCGCTGCCGCAACAAGCAGATGGCAAGGGATCGAAGATCCTGAGCGCCGTCGAAGCCGTGTTCCAGGAAAGCTCCGCAGCCGGTGAATCCCCTGCTGGCATCCTGGTCCTGAGCGATGGGCGTCAGACCGAGACCCCACAGACGGGCACCCTCGAAGCCCTCGCCCTGCGTGCGCGAGCCCGGGAGGTTCCAGTCCACACCCTTGCCCTCGGCACCCACGAGCCCATCGCCGACCTCACCCTCCGCGTGGTCCGACCGACGATCCACGTCTTCGCCGGACAAACGTTGCGCGTGCCTGTGGCCCTCACCCTGACCGGTCCCGGAATCCTCAGACCCACCATCACGCTTGCAGATGGAACGGGCAAGGAGATCGCCAAACAGACAGTCGATCTAACAGAATCCAAGCCGGCCTACTTCACCTTCGAGGTGCCCGCTCCCGCCGTCAGCAGCCGATGGACGATCTCAACTCCCGTGCAGGACGGCGAGGCCCGCCCGGGCAACAATTCCGGACAGGTTTCGATTCACGTGCTCACCTCCAAGACCCGCGTCTTCCTGGCGGAAGGCGCGCCGTACTGGGATTCGAAGTTCCTCGCCCAGCTCCTCCGCCAGCAGAAGCACATGGAGGTGCACTCGGTCCACCGACTTTCCGAACAACGCTACTTCCGCATCGACTCCGATTCCGCCGCCCCGGCGGAAACCGCGCAAGCGGTGTTTCCGGAAACGCTGGAGGAACTCTCCCGCTACGACCTGATCATCTTCGGGAAAAACATCGATGCCTTCCTCACCCCAGCCCGGTTGGACGCCCTGCGCACCTACGTCCGCGACCACGGCGGAGCGGTGCTGTTTTCGCGTGGCAAACCCACCACGGCGGACGTTGCAGGACTCGAGCCTCTGGAGCCAGTGACCTGGGCCAACACCAGCTCTTCCGAGTTCCGCTTCACGCCCAATGCCGAAGGCGAGGCGGCGGGTCTCTTCGGCGAGTCCCTTCCCGCCCCGAATGCCTCCGTCTGGACCTCCCTGCCACCGCTCAAGGACGGTCGCGCCGTGCTGGCCGTGAAGCCATTCACCCGCATCCTCGCCGATGGTTTGGCACCTGGCAGCTCGGGGAAATTTCCGGCACTCCTGGTGCGTCGATACGGACAAGGCGTGACCGGTCTGGCGAATGGCGACGGACTCTGGAAATGGGATTTTTATCCGGAGGCACGCGAGCTTGGAAACATGTACGAGGACTTCTGGACCCAGTTGATCCAGTGGATGGCCTCCTACTCCGAGTTTCTGCCGGGTCAGGATTTCTCCCTCCACCTCGCCTCGCTTCAAGGCGAGGTCGGGCAACCGGTGGCCGTCTCCATCTCCTACCGCGGCTCCCTGCCGGCACCCGCCCCGAAGCTGCGTCTGACCCGCGAAGGAGACCAGCCACTCGACATCACCCCCGCCCAGGTGGCCGATCCTTCCGGTCGTCCGCATTGGCAGGCCACGGTCACTCCTTCCCAGCCCGGCGTCTGGCGACTTTCCCTGCTGGATTCGCGGCCCCAGGCCCCCCCCACTCCCGAGGCCGAACTCATCGTCCCCGCCGCACCGGGCGAAATGGATGACCTTTCCCCTGACCCTGCGTTTCTCGCCCAGCTTTCGGAAAGCACAGGCGGACAGGTCATTGCTCCGACTCAATTCGCCGCCTTCCTTCAAGAACGACTCCACGCCACCGCTCCAGCCACCATCGAGTCCGGGGCCGTCTGGCAACCCAGTTGGGACAAGGCCTGGGTCGCCATCTGCCTTTCCTTCCTTCCTGCCACCGAATGGTTCCTGCGCCGACGCCAGGGACTTGTCTAACCGCCCGCTGCCGTGACTTTCCAACAACAACTCACCCGCTTCCGCCGCCGTCATCGCGCCGGCCGGTTGACCTCGATCCTTCTGGGACTGCTCGCTCTCGCAGGGTTCGTGGGTCTCGCGATGATCGGACTCGATCTGGCACTCGCCCAGGAGCCAGCCGGACGACTCTGGCTGGTGAAAGTCGGTCTATCCGTGATGATCCTCGTGGCCCTCTGGGGGCTGGTCTCGGCGTTCAGACTTTCGCGTCGTCGGGGAGCCGATCTGGCCGATGCCGCACTCGCCTCGCCTCGACGCCCGATCGCCGCCGCTCTGGCCCTGGATCCCGCCGCGGCCGGGACTCCACTTGCCTCCCTCCTTTCGAAACGCAGCCTGGACGAAGCCGCCGCCGCCCTTGATGCCCTGCCTCTGAAACACTCGCTTCCGTGGCCCTGGCTGAAACGCGGGGCAATCGCCCTGATTCTGGCCGCTGCCGCCGTGCTGGCCTTTCGCGGCCTCGCCCCGCAGCCCTTCGATACCGCCTGCCATCGCCTGCTGCATCCCGCTTCAGACCTTCCTCCCTGGAGCCGTTTCCAGTTTGCAGTCACCCCGCCATCGCCTGCGGTGATCTACGGTGACGACCTGCTCATGACCTGCACCTTGACCGGTGCCACGCCCGATCAACCGGTCGAATGCCTGCTCCGCCAACCCGGCTCAACGGAAGTCCGCCGCCTGCAGGTGTCGCGCGAATCCACCAACCGCTTTTCCCACCAGTTCGACGGGGTCACGAATCCCATCGAGGTCGCCTTCGCCTGCGGCAAGGCACGCTCTCCCTGGGTGAGCGTCGATGTGCTCCTTCAGCCGAATGTTCTCGCGGGCACTCTGGAAATCACACCGCCCTCCTACATGGGCCTGACCGCGACCCGGGGCCCTCTGGACAGCAATGAAATCTCCGCCCCGGAAGGCTCCGCCATCGTGCTCGAGCTGACTTCCAATCGTCCGCTTGGCTCCGCCCTGCTGAACCTCACGCCCGCCCGCAGCGGCACCGCTGAACCCGTGCCCACCGAAGTCCAGGGCGAGGTCAACGGTCACACCGCCCGCTTCACCTTCACGGCCACCTCTTCCGGGAAACTTTCCGCCATCATCCGCGATGTCCGCGGCACGGCCTGCGCGAAGCCCTCGGAACTCGGCCTGAAAGCCCTTCCGGATCTGGCGCCCGTCATTGATCTCGTTTCACCCCCGCCAATGCTGCTCGCCACGCCGCAGTCCAATATCCCGATCGATGCCCGTGCCACCGATGACACCGGGCTTTCCCGAATCCAGCTCGTGCGGACGCTTTCCGGCTTCCGCGATCGATCCCAACTGCTCGCCAGCGGACTGACCAAGACCCGCGAGTTTCCGGTCAAGGGCGGGCTCGACCTCGCCGCTCTCGGCTTGCAGGTCGGTCAGACCATCGAGCTCTTCGTCGAAGGTTCCGATCACAATCCATCGCTTCTCGGCCAGGGCACCTCGGGCATTGCCCGCATCCAGATCATTGCCGAGGAGGACTACGCCGCGCGGATCCGGGAAAAGACCACGCTGCGGGAGTTTTCCGCACGCTTTCAGGCGATCGAACGCGCCCGCCAGAAGGCCCGCGAATCGCTTGATCAGCTGGACAAGGCGATCGACAGCAAGGATGCCGATGCCGTCGCCAAGGCCCGCGAGAATGCCTTGAAGGCGCATCGCGAGGCGGCCGAGTTGTTGGACCAGCTCGCCAAGGACTTTCCCGCCTTCGAACTCGAGAAGCGACTCAAGTCGCTCGCCGAGGAAGCTGCCGCGCCGACCCATGAAAACGTCGCGGATCTCGAAAAGCTTGATTCGAAGGCCTCAGCGGACGCCCAGAAGCAGGCGGTCCAGCAGATGCGCGATCGACTCGGAAAGGCGCAGCCGAAGTTCGACGAACTCAAGAAGGATGCCTCATCGGTCGCCGAGGCCGGGAAGTTGTTGGAGATGGCCGCGAAGTTCCAGCAGATCTACCAGACCCAGCAATCGCTGGTGAAACGCATGCAGACGATCGCGCGCGAGATCGCCCTCGGCAACGATCAGAACAAGCGCCAGCTGCCCCTTCTGGCGGACACCCAGCAGAAGAACCGTGAAGCGCTGGATGCCTTCGTGCAGGAGCTTGAAACCCGCGCCAATGAGATCAACGACCCGGCGCTCCAGCAGATGAAGGACTCCGCCCTTGAATTCGCCGGGCAGCTCCGGCTTTCCGATCCCGGCAGCGTGATGGACGCCGCCGCCAAGCATGCCCGCGACGGGGCCTCGAACGATGCCTTCACGAATGCCGAGCTCGCACGATCGCTGCTGGAAACCCTCATGCAGCCTCCCAACCCCTTTCCCAGTGCCTGCAAGGGCCAGTGCATGAAGTTCTCGATCCCGAGGCCCGATGTGAACCAGACGATGCAGCAACTGCTCGAAGGCCTCATGTGCCAGAACCCCGGCATGACTCCGAACCAGAACCTCGGTGGCGGCGGCATGGGAATGGGCGGCACCGGACCCACCGGCAGTGCCGCACCGGGTTTCCCGATGTCCGAGCTGCCTGTCATCGGCCCGGACCGCATGCAGTTCCAACCGGAGTCCCTCGGTGGTTCCGGCAAGGGCGATTCCAAGGATCCGCGAGCTGCCACCCAACTTCCCACCACCACCGAAACCGGCCGGATCAAGCAGACCGAGGATCGCAGCGGCATCTCCGGCGCACCCGACGCCGAATCCGTGCCCGAGATTTATCGCACGGCGGTGAAGCGCTACTTCTCAGGTGAATGAATCCAAGTCCCGTCCATCTCCAACCATGAAAGCCATCCTCATCACCCTTCTCGCCCTGCCTCTCTGCAGCCTCGCCAAGGAGGGAGCCGTGGAATGCGGCAACCTCATCTACGCCGGCACCAAGACCTCGAAGTGCTTCAGCGACGAATTCCTGACCACCGTCCAGCAGAAGACCTCCATCTCCACCGAGCGCCGCTTCAAGCCGGTGAAGCTCGCGGGCGAGGAACTGTTCAAGTTTCCCTTCGTCATCATGACCGGCGAGGGGGATTTCATCCTCACCAACCAGGAGCGGGAGAACCTGAAGAAGTATCTCGAAAACGGTGGCTTCCTGCTCGCCTCCGCCTCCTGCTCCAACGAGGCCTGGCGAGGAGCCTTCGAGCGCGAGATCAAGCGGCTTTTCGGCAACGACTCGCTCAAGGACATCCCGATGGACCACGACATCTACAAGACGATCTTCAGCATCAAGGACCTCAAGCTCTCCCACGGCTCCAGCGAGTCGAAGCTGAGCGGCGTCACGCTCAAGAACAAGATCGTGGTCGTTTACTCGCCTGACGGACTCAACGACACCTCGCACACCGAAGGCTGCTGCTGCTGCGGTGGCAACGAGATCCTGAACTCGATGCAGGTGAACGCCAACATCCTCGCCTACGCGCTGCTGCACTGACCTCATCCACCCCGCCACACCCTTCGCTCCGTGGTTTCCATCAGACATCCGCTCGTCCTTCTAACAGGACTCTTCTCCGCGCTCCTGGCGGCCTCGCCGCTGCGTGCCCAGGAACCTGCGGCGGATGAGCGGGTGAAGGCCCTCCTCAGCGCCTACGAAAAGGGCGATCACTCCGCAGACACCCTCGCCGGCCTGCTGCCCCAACTGGCCGATCCCGCCAGACGCGGTGCCGTGCGCACCCTGCTGATCGATCCGCTCCCTGTCTCCGAACTGGTGTCGCTGCTGAAGCACCCCGCTCTCGCCGTCCGGCTTGGTGCCCTTGAGTTGCTGGAGGAAAAGGCCGGAGGGGATTTCTCCTTCAATCCCTGGACGCCCCCAGGTGCCCCGGAAAACGAGGCACCACTCGCCCGCTGGTCGCAGTGGTCCGCCGGGGCCGATGGCAAACCCGGCACACCCTCGGGAAAATCCCTGCTCGGCGATGAACAACGCCGCAGCTACCTCATGGACCTCCTCGGGCCGGACGAGGACAAGGCCTCGCGCGCCCGCCGCATGCTTGAGTCCGACGGACTCGGCTCGGTCACCTTCCTCGAGAACTACCTCGCCGCCACCCCCGGTCTGCCCGCTGGTGGCCGCGCCAAAGTACGACAGGCCCAGTATCAAATCGTCCTCGCCCCCACGCTCGGTCCGGGAGCGACGGAAACCGCCCGCAACCTCGCCTTCGGATCGCGCGACCAGCTGCTGGCCGCCATCGCCACCAGCAAGGGTGCCGGGCCATCCTCCCTGCCGATCCTTGTCGATTTCATCCGCCATGATGATCCGCTGGTAAGGGAAACGGCCGTGGATTCCATCCTGGCCTCCGGCGGCGTCGAGGCCGTTCCACTGGTGGCTCCCGTCCTGAAGAGTGAACCCGACGTCAATGTCATCCATGGGGCCCTGCGCCAGCTCAAGGACCTGCCCGGCACCGACTCCGCCAAGCTTGCGGCGTATTTCCTGAACCACCCAGATGAGGATCTCCTCGTTTCCGCCATCCAGACCTGCCTGAAGCTCGCCGGGGGCGACGAGACCGCGAGCCGCTTCTCCCAGTCCTCGGGAAAAACGTCCAATGAGGGCGAGCCCGCCATCATCGCCGCCCTTGCCGATCCGCGTTGGAGGGTACGCGTTGCCGCCCTGCAATACATCGCAGGTCGCAAGGTGACCAAGGCCTCCGATCAGGTGCTGAAGGCCCTCAAGGACCCGGATGACTTCGTGCGCTTCGCCGCCATCAAGACCGTCAGCGCCCTGGGCATGACCTCCGCCCTGCCGAGCCTCAAGGCCGCACTGCTCGCGGATGAGTCCGCCGTAGGGCCGGTTCTGGAAGGCTATGCTGCCATGAAGTCCGCGCCGGATGGGGAAATGATCGCCAAGTTGGCAAGCTATCCCCCGGAAGCCCGCATCTCGGCCATCCGCGCGGCCTCGACCGATCCAAGCCTTCTCGGCGTGGTGAAAGGCTTTGCGAATGATCCGGACCTGGATGTATCCTGCGCCGCTCTGAGGTTTCTCGGCACGGACGACGAACGCGTCGCCATGGGAGACATCGCCTCCATCCTCGTGCAGGCGCTGCGTTCCGGAGTGCCCGAGAAACGCGCGGCGGTGCTCGACCGCTTGGCGCTGCCGGAGATCAAGTCGGTCGATCCTGCCACGACACGGCTGTTGGGCGAGGTTCTGGATCGTCCCGAAAAGACCGAACTCGATCCCCTCTACGACGGCTTCCTTGGCCCACTCCAGACCTCAGTCAATGACCCGTCTCCCAGCGTCCGCATCCCTGCGGCCCAGGCAGCCCTGGTGTCGGAACTGGTGACCCTGGCCAGGAATCCGGACTCGCCCGACCTCGCCTTTTCCGCCGCCCTCACCCTCGCCCGCGCCGGGCAACCGGACGGCTACATCGTCCTCACCCGGATGCTTCCCGGACTTTCCACCGCCCGAAAAGCGGCAATCGGCGAAAGCCTCAGTGACCCCTCGCACCACGAGGCCCTTCCCCTGCTGCAGGGACTGCTGCGGGATCCCATCGAGGAAATCCGCACCGCAGCCGCCGGTAGTGCACTTTCGAACGACAAAGCCCCCGCCTTCAGCCGGCTGGTCCTCGACGAGCTGGTCAGACCCGGCACGGCGCTCCAGCCACACGAGGTCTACGGCTACCAGTTCGAATCCATTGGCCGCAGCAACTCCTGCGGTGCGGCCTTGCGGGCCTGGGCCATCAAGGTGCTGCAGAACCGCGACTCCCCTCCTCCTCTTCAGGTGCTGGCGTGCATCGCCCTTCGCTCCCAGACCCCGGCCACTGTCATCCCATTGCTGACTGACCTCACCAAATCCTCGCCCAATCCCTGGGTTCGCCGCGCCGCGGCCCAGGTCGTCGGCTGGTCCAGACCGGGCGAATGGAAAGGACTGGTCGAGGGCCTTGCTGCGGACCAGTCGCCCTTCGTGCGCGAGATCGTGCCGGCCGTAGCGAACCGGAAGTTTGTCACGTGGATCCACCATTTCGACGACGTTCACGTCGTGCGCGACAACTACTACGATTACTCGAGTTCGTCGCGCCCTCCTTCCCGCGATCCGCTCGTTCTCGCCGCCTTGGAAAAGCTCGCCGCCCCGGCCGAGGTGTCTCCGATCGTCAGATTCAACGCCCTCTTTGCCCTCATGGCCCTGGGCCGGCCCGTGGAGGTGGAGGCCATGGTCCAGCTCCTGCGCCAGCAACCCGAGGAAGCGAATGTCCCGTATTCGCTGTCCAACTGGTTCGAGCAATCCGCCAATCAGGTGGGGCCGGGCCTCAGACCGCTTTTCGCCGCCATCCCCCCGGGTCGGATCGATGCCGACAAGATGGCCATCCTGACGAAGCGCATGAATCCGGGTGACGGGGCGAAAAAGGCTCCATTCAGTTTCTCCTCCCTGGCCTCGATGGCCCCACCAGCCACGGCCGTCCAGCAGGTCGCACCAGACGAGTCGGCCCGACCGATGAAGATCGAGCGCCATTCGCTCCCAGTCGTCTTTTTCTACAAGCCGGGCTGCCAGGAATGCGCCAGAACCCGTGAGCTGTTCGAGGGGCTCAAGCGCGACCATCCCACGCTTGAAGTCAAGGAACACAACATCCTCGAAGCCGATGCCGTGGTCATCAATCAGGCTCTCTGCGAACGCTTCCGGGTGCCTTCCTTGAAGCAGGGCGTGGCCCCTTCGGTCTTCGCTCAAGGTGGATTCCTGATCACCCAGGACATCACTCCGCCTGCGCTGGCGGAGCTTCTCGGTCAAACCGCCGCTGCCAATCAGAACGATGAGTGGAAAGCCGTCGCACAGCCCCAGCTCGAAGTCGCCCGCGAACAGATCACCCAGCGCTACGAGTCCCTCACCTTGCCGGTGGTCATCGGGGCCGGCCTGCTCGACGGCGTCAACCCCTGCGCCTTTGCCACCATCATCTTCTTCCTCTCCTACCTGCAGATCGCACGGCGGTCCCGCCGGGAAATGCTGCTCACCGGCAGCGCCTTCATCCTCGGCGTGTTCCTCGCCTACCTTTCGGCGGGACTTATCCTCTACAAGGTCCTCGCCACACTCCACCAACGCTTCGCCGGCATCCAGAGCTGGCTCAATCCGCTCTTTGCCATCCTGGCGCTGATCGCCGCCGTGCTCTCCTTCCGGGATGCCTTCCGCGCCAGGGGCGGTCGGATGGATGAAATGACCCTCCAGCTCCCTGATTTCCTGAAAACGAGGATCCGCAGCGTGATCCGCACCGGCACCCGGGCCCGACGCTTCGTGATCGCCGCGTTTCTCTCCGGCATCGCCATTTCGTTCCTCGAACTCGCCTGCACCGGCCAGGTTTACGCCCCGATCGTCTATCAGATCCAGCAAGGCAAACTCGACGCCGTCGCGATGCTGGTCCTTTACAATCTGGCGTTCATCCTGCCCCTGATCGTGATTTTCCTGCTGGCCTACGGCGGGCTTCGCAGCGAGACCCTGATCGCGATTCAGAAAAAGCACGCGGTCGTGGTGAAACTCGCTCTCGGACTGCTGTTCGTGCTTCTGGCGGCCTTCATCCTCTGGGGTGACAGGATCCTCGGCCACTGAGGGGCCGTTCTGGTCACTCCAGGTATGCCCCAGCCAGACGAGCTTGGGAAAAGCATTGTTCCGGGACTCCGGAAGCGGCATAGGCTTCGTCGCGCCGGATGAAACGCTGTTTCGCCGCGCCGACGAATCCAATCATGCCTCCGAAGAACTTCCACGTCCGCCAAGCCGCCGCCTCCGCCCTCCACGCTTGGGCTGATGGCCATGACTATGCCGAGACGCTGGTGGAACGCCATGCCCACCGCCGCCAGCTTTCCTCGCAGGATCGCGGCCTGCTTCAGGCCATCCTGCTCGGCGTGCTCCGCAATCGCAGGCTGCTGGACCACTGGATTGGAAAACTCCGCAACGGCAAGCTCGACCCCGACACCCGCGACATCCTCCGCGTCGGGCTCTGCCAGCTCTTCATCCTCGGACTCCCCGACCACGCCGCCGTGCACGAGACCGTCGAGGTCGGCAAGGCCAACGTCCGCGGCCTGATCAACGCCGTATTGCGACGCTCGATCACCCAAAAGGAAAGCCTGCTCGCTGCCGTTTCCGAGCTCTCCCCGCCGGTCGCCCTTTCCCATCCCGACTGGATGTTCAGCCGCTGGAAAAGCCAGTTCGGCAAGGCCGACACGATCGCGCTGATGACCTGGAACAACCAGCCGGCCGAGACCTTCGCACGCGTCAATCCGCTGCGGGGTGAGCCCCCGGAAATCGACGGCACCCCGGTCGAGGGCGCACCCGGATTCTTCCGGATGAACGGCCAACTGCCCACCGCACTGCTCGCCGCCGGTCAGGTGTATATCCAGGATCCCGCCACCCGACACTCCGTCGAGCTTCTCGATCCAAAACCCGGAGAATCCATCCTCGATGCCTGCGCCGCTCCAGGCGGCAAGGCCTTCCTCATCGCCTCGAAGCTCGGCTCTGCCGAAACCCTGACCTGCACCGACTCCAACGAGAAGCGCCTGCCGCGACTCCAGGAAAACCTCCAGCGCCTCGGCTGCGGCACCGCTCCGATTTCCGTTCACGATTGGACCCAGCCCGCGCCGGAAGAGTGGCATGGCAAATTCGACGCCATCCTGCTCGACGTCCCCTGCTCGAACACCGGCGTCATCCGTCGCCGCGTCGATGTCCGCTGGCGCCTTCAACCGGATCACCTCAAGGCCCTCGTCGTCACCCAGCGAGCGATCCTCGAAAACGCCCTGCCCTGCCTGAAAGCCGGCGGACGCCTGATCTATTCCACCTGCTCGATCGACGCCGACGAAAACGAAAAGCAGATCGAGTCGTTTCTTGCCGACCACCCGGAGCTGAAACTCACCGGCACCCGGCAGGCCCTCCCGTTCCGGGACGGAACCGATGGTGCCTACGCCGCGCGACTTGAAACCTCCGCCTGATTGCCGAACACTCCCGCCATGAAATCCTGCCTCGGACTCCTGCTCGTCCTCCTTGTCATGGTCGCCTTCCTCGGCACCGGTGGACTGATCTGGTACCTAAGCTCGAATGCGGAATTCACCCGCAAGGATGCGCCTGAAGCCACTACGGCTCCGCCGGCCGCGCCCTTGCCGCCAGTCAAGCCAGCCGCGCCGAGGCCTCGCTGAACCTGGCTCCCGGAACAGATAAGGCGCGGACCCGACGAACAGATCCGCGCCTCAATACGACCCCTCAAAGAAGCTAGGCTATCTGTGTAATCAACAAATCTCCCCCCAGGAAACCTGCCAAGCCCGTAGCCTCCCGTCGAAGACTTGAGAAAATTAGGAAGGAGATCGGTGCATGGCAATCGTAAAGATTTCCGAATGATCAACCTCGTGGGAATTCATCAAACCGCTCGGCCTTGAGCAGCTAAACATGAGCCTCCAAAGCCACGAAATCGGCCTGGAATCTGCCTTTCAGAGCTGAATTTCGAAAAAATCCCGCATCACCTGACGGTAAACATCGCGCTTGAAGACCGGCAGCCAGTCGAGATCGAACTCGGTCGGTTCGATCCAGCGATAAGCTGAAAACTCACGCGGCCTCTGATTCACATTCACCTCCGGAGCCCCCGGCTTCAGCAGGCAATGAAAGTAGGTCTGGGCCTGCCCGTGAAAGCCGTGCTTGCGGATTTTTTTCGCCCTGACCTCTTCCGGATAGAGGTAGCGGTAACCATCCAGTTTGCGGAGGATCTCATAGTGCCCTTGGAGCAAGCCCACCTCCTCTTGCACTTCCCGATGGAGCGCCTCCTCGGCCGATTCGCCGAAATCGACACCGCCTTGCGGAAATTGCCACGAGCCTTTCACCGTCGAACGCTCGCAAATCAGCAGCCGGCCATCCGATCGAGTCATCAGGGCCGCCACGTTGGGACGGAATCGCACCATGGGAAGAGCCTGCAATTTCATTTCGTCGGACTCAATACTCAAGTTTCCCAAAGTATCATTCGCAGTTCTGGCCAAAACCATCCCGCTGTGTCAGAGTTTCCAACGTGATGAAAACCTTCGCCCTGCTTCCTGCCATCGTCGCCCTGCTCGCCTCCCCTCTCGGTGCCCAGACCGCCAATCCGAATGCCGAGCCCACCGGAAACGGCACCGCAACAGGGACCACCACCTCGGCCGATGGAAAGACCACAGAAACCGACGGCCCCCGGCGCTTCTGGCAGGCCAGCGTGCCCGGCGGTGACTACATGGTCGCGATCGACCGCATTTCCTCCATCAGCAAGCAAACCTACATGCTCGATGCCGCCCTCGTGGTTCATGAGGTCACCATCGACACCACCGGCCAGGCCCTCGCCCGCTTTTACTACATCGAGCCCCCGAGCAGCCCTGCCACCGGAGCCGGTCAGGTCATCGAACGCGGCCGCCAGGTGGTCGATCAAATCGGCAAGCGCACCGGCAACGACGCCGGAACGATGGTGGTGAAAAAGTATCCGGAAACCACCCACGCCAAGTGCGTCGAGTACCGTCTTCTCGATGCGGCCGAGTTGAATGCCCTCTACAAGAGCCTCAAGGACACTTGGGAAACCGGACGCGGACGCAAGTTCATCGTGAAGTGACCTCAATCGGCCGCAAGGTCTTCCAGGATCGACGGCATGTGGCGCAGCAAAAGGGAATAATGCCCTTCGTTGTCGAACCACCTGCCGTCCGCTTTCGGAATCCGCGCAGCGGTTTCCTGAGCCATGTGCATCGGGATGTTCCGATCCAGTGCGCCATGCCAGAATCGCACCGGCACCTGGATCGTGGAGAAGTCCATGTCCCAGGGATTCAAGTAGACATCGGCATCCGCCACCACGCCGCGCCCACCTTGTCTGACCGCCTCACGGAAGATGCTGAAGTAGGCCTCGAAGCCTCCCGCCTCCTCCATCGCCCGACGGTCCACCTCAGGCAGCGAATGCATCAGCCAGCTCATCGGCGGACGTTCCGGCGGCAGC
>JAIYDT010000414.1 GCA_027487355.1 Verrucomicrobiaceae bacterium | reverse complement strand
TGACGGTCCATCTCGTTTCTAACAGCCTCCAGTTGCTTCACCGCCTTCTCTGCCTCATTGCGGGCTTCGTCGAGCTTGCCCTCGCGTTGCTCGGGCTTGTCCTGGGCGGTCGAGTTCTCAAGATTCTCCCTCGATTTCTGGAGCATCTCGGCGGCCTTCGCGACCTCGTCCGCCTTGGTGGCGTGAACGCTTTCCTCCATCCGTTTCGAAATCTCCTCAAGCGACTCCTTGGCGGCGGCAAGTTTCTCTCCGGCCTCCTCGAAATGCTTCTGCGCCTGCTCGCCGAGCTTTCCCTGCTTCACCTCCTCGCGATGCCAGCTCATCCGGTCGCGCGCTTCCTGGGCCTGCTGGATCGCCTTCTGGATCTTCTCCCGCGCGCCTTCGTGCTCCTCGCGCAGCTCCTGACGGGCGAACGACTCCGCGCCTTCATCGATGTGGATCTTCAGCCATTCGGAGGTGCCGACCCCAGGGCCACCGAAAGAGGTCGGCCGACCATCTTCCGCGCGAATCCTCAGCCGCATCTCTCGGACTCCGGGAAACTGCGCCAGCAAGGCCCCGATCGCGAGATCGGCCGAACCTTTGAAGCGAGGAGGCTTCGAGTTGGCGACGCGCAGGGGCAGCGGCTGATCGAGCAGCGCGGGCTTGTTTCCCGCTTCGATCTCCACCGACACCTTCGCCACCGAGAAATCCTCCGTCACCTCGTAGCGCATCGAAAGCCTTTCATCGGGACGCACCTTCAACTCGCGTTTCGCCGGACTGAGCAGCACGACCGAAGGCGGCTGGTCGGCGAGCGTCTCGATCGTGAAATGCAGCGCCTCGACCTCGCGTCCGAGCCGATGCTTGAGCTTCACTACCGCCTCCTCACTGCCGACCTTTTCGAGGGTCCAGGCGAGTGTCACACGGCCACCGGTCGATGAGCTTTCGATGCTTCCTTCCGCCGAACGCTTTCCATCGATCTCCAGCCAGGCGGAGTCGATGGCGGTGTTGGTTTGTCCGCTCAGGGTGACCTTGGTGCCGACCACAGCCTGGAGGGGCTGATTGAGTGACACGTCCTGCTTCACCACGCCGGTGTAGTCGGGGAACTCAAGGGTCGCCCGCGCCTTCGCCAGTGCGGGGAGCGGCCAGACAGTGGTGGTGAAGGAGTCGCTTTCATTGCGTCCGGCACGGAGCTGATAGCGGAAGCCGCGCTTCACGGGGTCGAGCACATAGCGGAAGGCGCCATCCTCTTTTGTTAGAGACTGTGAGATCCTGTTGCCGTCGTCAAAGACCATCGACCACTCGGCGCTGGTGTCCGCCCCATCATAGGCGGCGGTCAGTTCGAAGCGATCGCCCTCGATCAATTCGAGATTGCCCGGCAGGATCTTGAAACGTCCGGCTCCGGCATTTCCGAGATCGGAAAAGGGGGCCACGGCGCGCACCAGCAGCCGCGAGGTTTCCTGTGGCCAGACGACGAAGGCCGCCAGAAGCAGGACGGCGAGCCCGATTGCGGGGCGGGCCCAGCGTTTGGTGGTTCGTGCGGATTGCACCTCCAGCTTCGGGTTCACTTTTTCGGCGTCGGAATTCGCAGCTTTGGCCAGTGCGGCGAGCAGGCCCGGTGAAACGCCGGCATCACCCTGCTTAAGCTCCAGCACGGTGCTCAGCCTCTCCTCGATTTCCGGGTGCCTTCCTTCCAGCCACCGGGCCACCTGTACGAGGCCGATCTTCTTCCTCATCGGCGCGAGCGCGAAACGGGTGGCCGTGATCACGCCAAGGATCCACAGAACGAACATCGCCCACCGTGCAGCCTTCGGCAGGGGCGAGAGGAAATGGTCGATCGTCATCATGATCGCCAGGCCGCCTAACAGGACGGTGGCGATGATGAGCACCGCGCGCGTGGCCTGGACTCGCCGGATGCGGCTGCGCACGGCGTTGAGGCTCGATTCGATTTCCACAGGGGCTTGGTTCGTGTTCATCCCGATCGTTGGTTATGGCAGTCCTCCTGCTCGTCTGATCACCCACTCGCCGCCGAGCAGCAGCGCCAGCAGGGCGAGCACCCAGGGTTGGTCCCAGAGCGTGATCTCGCGGGTTTCCTGCTGCTTGTCCTTGTCTGTTAGAAAAAGTCCCGCGAGCAGGCCGGTGTTCTCGGCTGAAACCACCTTGCCGCCGGAAAGCTCGGCCACGGTTTGCAGCAGCGGCAGGTTGAGGGTCGTCTCCGAGAGTTCGATCGGTCCGCGCGAGCCAACCACGCGGAAGCCTGCCTTCAGGTCCGCCGCGCCATCCTCCCGGATCAGGCCATCCGCCTTGTCGCCGCGCAGCCTGACCTCGTAGCGGCCCGATTCCGGAAAGCGGTCGAGTCTTGCTTCGTAGAGCCCGTTCGACCCCGCCACCGGCTTCATCGGGACGGTGGAAAGGATCTGTCCCTCACGCAGCACTTCGGCGCGCAGCGATGGGTCGTCGATCGGTTGGAGTGAAGTGTCGCGCAGCCGAGCTGTTAGATTGACCGGGTCGTCCGGCGTGTAGGTGAGCTGGTCGGTGCCGAGACGGGCGCGGCTGCCGCCGGCGCGCATCGCCGGCCCCGCGCCCCAGCGGACGAGGTTGCCCCAGAAGCGATGATGATAGAGGTCTCCTGCGCCTTCGCGCAGCCGCCAGGTCCGGTCTGTTAGAAGCAGCGCCACCTTGCCCTTGCCGGTCTGGCGGGTGACGACGAGTGCGGAGCTGATTTCACGCGCCTTGCGTTTCGCCAAGGCGTCGAGTGCGTTCTCCAGCCCGGCGTTGCTGTCTGGCGCTACTTGGGTGCCTTCGCTGTTGGCCGAGAGCAGGACCTCCGCGCCTTCCTTGAGCGAGGAAACGGGGTGCCGCCAGGTCATCGTGGGAAACTCCGACCACAGCCGTTCGTTCGCGGTTTCGCCATCGCTCTGCTGCGTCACCGGATGTCGACGGCCATCGGCTGTTAGATCGAAGCGGAAAGGCGCATCGCTCTCGTTGAAAAGCGTCTGGTTTCCCCATTCAAGCTCCACCGGCACCAGCGCGCGACCGCTTGACGAGGCGATCGCGTGCGGCATGAAACGCGGCCCGGACACCATCACCAGCAGGGCCGAGCGCTCGTTGACACAGCGGGAAATGACCGACCAGGTGGAGTCATCGATCGCGCCAGGTTCAATGTCGCCCAGGATGATGACATCGAACTTTCGCCACTCGGCCTCGCTTTCCGGCAGCCGCGTCGCGAGGGCCTCGCCGAAGGGCCGGGAAGCGGAGGCGGCGACGGAGGTCTCCGTTTGACCCTCGATCTTGTCGGGATGCAGCAGGACGTGCTGGAGGTGCACCGATTTGTCGCGGCCGTAGAACAGGTTTCGCAGGTATCGGAACTCCCAGCGCGGATGGCCTTCCACCAGCAGCACGTTGGTGCGTGCATCGGTGATGGAGGTCTCGAATTCCCACGAGTTGTTTTCCGGAAATCGCTCGCCTTGCAGCGGGGCGATCTCGACGCGATAGCCGCCGACTCCGCCTTCCTCCGGCACTTGGGCGAAGCGCAGTTCCTCGACATGATGATCCTGCGGGATCGCGACCTCCCGCGTCTCCAGCACCTGATCGCCACGCTTCAGGAAAACGGTGGCCTTCTGGCCCTTGTAGCCATCGAACTTCACCTCGGTGGTCACCCGCATGCGGTCGCCGAGATGGATGGCTTCGGGGGCTTTCACCGAAAGGATCGCGGCATCCTTCGGAGGCTCGGCGCTGCCGACGGCGACGATCCCGATCGGGGCATCGAGGATGCCGAAACGCCGTGCCACGTCCTCGACGCGCTCGGGTCGGTTGTGGCGGCCATCGCTGACCATCACCACTCCTGCGAGCTGGTCCGGCGGCACCTGTTCGAGCACCGTGTTGAGGGCGGCGGCGAGGTCGGTCGAGTCGCCCCAACCCTGCGAGGCGGCTTCGTTCTCAGCACGCAGGCTGCGGGCGGCCTTGACCACCCGGACGCGGAGTTTTTCTCCGAGCTGGTCGGTGAGCTTCGCCTTGGAAAGCGCCTGCTCGCCGAGTTCGAGGCGGGAGGCGGAGGCCCCGTCGTCCTTGAGGTGCATCGAGCCCGAGTCGTCCATCACCACCACCACCTCGCGCGAGCGTTCGCGGGAAACGGTCCGCACCCAGACCGGGGCGATCAGGATCCAGACCAGCACCGCCAGGGCGGAAAGGCGGAGGCCGATGAGCCAGCGGGCGCGTTTGGCGTCCACCGCCGAGGCTTCGTAGGCGTAGAGCCAGAGGATCAGTTCGACCACTGCGGCCACCCCGAGGGCCACGGACCACAGCGGCCAATCGGGCGAGACCCGGATGATGCGGCCAAGCAATTCCAGCGCGCCCCAGACGGTCGCGAACACAAGGCCAAAGCGGACCAGCCGCTTCATGGCCATGATCCGTTTTCCCTCCGTTGGTTGCACCCGCCCATCCAGACCCTCAACGGCCCGGAAACGATCGCTATTTCAAGAATTCGTTCCCGGGCCTGGAGGGGGAGAATCGCTCAGATGCCGACCTTGCTCTTCACACCCCGGCCGCCGCCGGTGCTGAGGAAGCGATAGTAAACCTCCAGCATCAGTGAGCAGAGCGAGGTGCGATAGACCTTCGCGTCGCCGCTTTCCCCGACGTAGGCCGGGGCCACGGCCCGCAGTTTCGCGCCGCCGCCCGGGCTTTTCCAGGAGCCGTCGGCATTCTGGTTCTTGAGCACCTGATCGCGGAACAAGGCGTTGTAAGTCTTCCAGTCGGTGCCGCCGCTCTGCATCATGGCCTGGGACTCGTAGTAGTGGCCGTAGAGGTCGGCGAACTCGGTGTTGTAGTCGAACTTGCTGTTGGCGGTGATGTACTTTGCGGCCTTGCGGACTTCCGAACGCGAGCCTTTGCCCCACATCTGGTTGCAGAGCATGCCCACGCCGGTGAGGGTGAAATAGGAGACCTCGCCCGGAGGATTCTTACTAGAGTAGCCGTAGCCGCCGTTTTCGTTCTGGCAGTTGTCCAGATACTTCAGCGCCTTCGAGATGGTGCCGTTCATGCCGCTGAGCTTCACGCCGGAGTGCTCGCAGGCCTTGAGCGCCTGCACCTGCCAGCCGGTGACCGAGACGTCGGTGTGGCCGTCGGAGAGGTCGTAGGAATACGCCCAGCCGCCGTTGGTGTTCTGGTTGTCGATGATATACTGGCCAGCCTTCTGGGTCATCTCGGTCAGCGAGGGGAAGTCGAACTTGATATCTCGGCAGAAGGTGGCGGCTTCGCCGAGCGCGTAGGTGCCGATGGCGTGCTCGTAGCACCAGGATTTCTCGGAGTAGTTGTTGGCCAGTCGGCCGTCGTTCTGGAGGCCGACGTTGACGAGATAGGCGATGCCCTTCGTGCAGGAGGGGCCGAATTCAGCAGACTCCGGAGTCTCGCAATGACCGAAGTAGGTGAGCAGGGCGAGTCCGGTCATCGCGACCTTTTTCGAGCTGCCCCAGGAGCCGTCGGAGTTCTGGTTTTCCTTCAGCCAGCGGAGGCCCTTGACCACGGCATCCTCGCACTCCGCGGTGCCGCCGTTTTCCTTCAGGCGCTGGAGGCGATCCTCCTTCGAGCAGCGCTTTCTCATCCCCTCGGGGATCATTTCGATGAACCGGCTATTGCTTGTTCCCCCGATTCCGGGAAACCGCCCGGGTCCTTTGCCTGGACCACGCCCCGGGCCCATGCCGCCGCCCTCCCCCAAGGTGCCATTGCCTCCGGAGGAACCTCCACCGGCGAGAGAGACGAGGCTCGTCATCTCTCCAATCTCCGCTCCCATGTCTGGAATCGAGTAAGGGGACTTCGCGCCTTCAGCAATGACCCGCTTCACGTTGTTGTTCGCGCTGGCCTGGGCTCGCTTTTGCTGGAGCTGATGCTCGGTGCGTTCGCTGGCTGAACCTCCGCAACTGGTACCTTTCGGAGTGAAATCCGGATCTTTTTTCTCCGGATGGACATACTGGAAAACCATGAAGGCTCCCGCGATGAGCAGGACCACATGGGCGAGGATGGCGATCGTCAGCGAGCCGCCGCCGAGGTTCGCCCAGAAGCCGACATTGCGGCGCTGGATCGGTTGGGAGGTGAATTCAGGATGTTCCTGTGGGTCTTGGGTTGCGTTCATG
>JAIYDT010000143.1 GCA_027487355.1 Verrucomicrobiaceae bacterium | reverse complement strand
TTCGTTGCCAGCGCAGCCTCCTTCGTTCCGGCAGGCGGAGGTGCGATCGAATTCCAGATCACCGTAGCGGGAAGCCCTTTCAACGACTCCCGCACCTGGGCGCTGGCCGTGATCCGCGCATCGTAATCGCGGAACGGGCGGTTGCTCGATTTCGTGTTCTGGATCGTCGCCACCCGCTTGATGCCGGGAAGAAAGCGTCGGATCGCACGCACCAGCGCGCCCGCCTTGTTGGCATGAGCATGGATGATCTGCGGTCGAGTGGAAAGAATGTGCTTCCGAAGTTCGAGCAGGTTGAAGGGATTGATCCGGCCACGGCCCATCCGGTGCGGCACAAAATTCACCTCCGGCGAAAAATGCGCCTTCATGGTTTCATCCGCCACCACCGAGACCGCGAGGCCGGTCGCGGCCTGACGATTCGCCAGCTCGATGACGTTTTTCTCGAGCCCACCTTTCTCGCCCACGCTGGCCAGCACATGACACACCCGGATCACGGAGGGAACCTGAAGTTCCAAGGACCAACCGCCAAGTTCCAAGGAAAGAAATTCGGCTCACACCGTTGGAACTTGATCCCCGCGTTGGCGGGCGACAGGCTTTCCCGCATGAGTTTGTATCGCCGCTTCAAGAACTGGAAGGACATCAGGCGCTGGGAGGCCAAGGGACGGCCCTCCCCACCTCCTCATGCCATCAAGCAGCGCGTACTCCGTGAGTTCAAAGACCGCTACGGCCTCGAAATCCTTGTCGAGACCGGCACCTTCAAGGGCGACATGATGGAGGCGATGAAGCAGGATTTCCGCCAGCTCTACTCGATCGAACTGGCACCCCATTTCTACGAGCGGGCCATGCAGCGCTTCATCAACGAGCGCCACATCGAGATCCTCCAAGGCGACAGCGGCAAGGTCCTCGAATCCCTCGTGCCAAAGCTCGATGGCCCCACCCTCTTCTGGCTCGACGGCCATTACTCGAAGGGCGACACCGCCCGCGGCGATGATGACACGCCGATCATGCAGGAGCTCGGTCACATCTTTTCCCGCGCCGATCTGATATCCGTCATCCTCATCGACGACGCCCGCTGCTTCATGGGCCAGACCGAGCAGGTCTATCCGGCGATCGAAAGCGTCCGTGAGTTCGTCGCGAAACATCGTCCGGATCTCGGCTTCGAGGTCGATACCGACTGCATCCGGCTGGCTCCGAAATCCTGAACGTCATGGCGGACTCCGTGCGCGCGGACAAGTGGCTGTGGGCGACGCGATTTTTCAAGACCCGCTCCGCCGCCGCGACCGCCTGCGAGGGTGGAAAAATCAAGCGCCTCGGCCACCCGGTGAAGCCCGCCACGGCCCTGCACGTCGGCGACAAGTTGGAAGTGCCGTTTTACGAGGGTCCGGGTGCCCGTTCGGTCACGATCCTTGGACTCCTTGACCAGCGCGTCGGAGCCCCGCAGGCCCAGGCTTGCTACGAGGAAACGACCTCTCCGGAGATCCTCGAAGCCAACCGCCTGCATCTCCAGGAAAAGCGCGAGCGACTGCTCCGCGAAGGCGATCAGGGCCGCCCGACCAAGCGCAACCGCCGTGAGATCGACCGCCATTTCGGCTTCTTCGAGTGAGGCTGTTAGAGGTCCCACAGCATCCTCAACGGTACCGCCAGATGGGGTGAACCCGGGATCGGCAGGACGTCACGACCGTCGTAGAGGACGCAGCCACCTTGGAAATCCGCGCCGCACTGAGCGGCCAAGCGGTCCAGGCCTTTTCCGTCATTCCGATCCACCGAGCGGCTGGCTTTCACCTCCACGCCCCAGACCTTTTCGCCGCGAGTGATCACCAGATCGACTTCCACTTGATCCTTGTCCCGATAGTGCCAGAACCGCAGATCTGGATCCGTCCACGCCGCCTGGGCATGGATCTGCTGCACCACGAAGGACTTCAGCAAATGCCCCATCCGGTCCCGGCGCGACAGCCAGTCCGGCGCGGAAAGGTCCGCCAGTGTGGCTGCGAGGCCGCTGTCGACGAGATGGATCTTCGGGGCCTTGATCAGCCGCTTCGAGGTGTTGCGGTGCCAGCCAGGCAGCAGGCGCACCAGAAACAGCCTCTCCAGGATCGAAAGATACTGGTCCACCGTTCCACGATGCAGACCGAGGTCCTTGGAAAGCCCATGGGTGTTCAGCAACGAGGCGGAGCGCAGCGCCAGCAGTTCCAGCAGCCGCCCCAGTTCATTCGCATCCCGGACCTTCGCGATGTCCTGCACGTCACGCTCGATGATCGATTTCAGATACTGCCGGTGCCACTGCCTGACCCGCACCGGAGTCCTCGTCAGCGGCTCGGGAAATCCCCCACCCACGATCCGGATCGGCAAGTCCAACGAAACCTCATCCCCTTCTCCGAGCATCATCGACTCACGGAAGTCCCCGGAAAGGAGCGTCCGCAGGAAATGCCCGTCGTTCCTCTCCTTTTCCGACTCCGTCAGCGGTTGCAGCGGAATGATTTCCATCCGTCCCGCCAGCGACTCGCTCACGCCCGGCAGCAGCAAAAGATTCGCCGAGCCCGTCAGCAGGAAACGCCCGGGACGACGATCGCGATCCACTGAACGCTTGATCGCCGGCAGCAGGCCCGGCGCACGCTGGACTTCATCAAGGATCACCCGCTTGGGCAGACGATCCACAAACCCATCCGG